>NZ_JBHRUZ010000032.1:0-26143 GCF_042647185.1 Comamonas sp. JC664 | reverse complement strand
GTGCCGAGTACATCCAGATGGTCACCGAATGGTGCAAGCACTACAGCCGGCTGCCGGTGATTGTGAACTCACGAGCCCAACATCACCGATGTGCGCTTTCCGCGCGCGCGGCCAAGGCGGGCGGGCGGATGCGGTGTCGCTGATCAACACCATCAACTCGGTGATGGGCGTGAACCTGGACACCTTGGTGATGCACCCCACACCGATGGCAAGGGCTCGCACGGCGGCTACTGCGCCCGGCAGTCAGCCGATTGCGCAGAATATGGTGGCCGAGATCGCCCGTTCCGCAAACCGCTGGCCTGCCGACTCCGCATTGGCGGCATCACCACTGAAGGATGCGGCCGAATACATTGCGCTGGGCTGCGGCACGGTGCAGGTCTGCACCGCTGCGATGGTCTATGGCTTCAAGATCGTGCAGGACATGTGCGATGGCCTGTCGCATTACATGGACGCGCATGGCTTCAAGACCATCGAAGACTTCCAGGGCCGCGCCGTGCCCACCGTCAGGACTGGAAGGACCTGAACCTCAACCACATCGACAAGGCCGTGATCGACCAGGACAGCTGCATCCAGTGCGGCGCTGCCATGTGGTCTGCGAAGACACCTCGCACCAGCCATCTTCTACCAAAGTGCGGCCGTGAGCGCCGTTTTGAGGTGAACGAGGCCGAGTGCGTGGGCTGCAACCTCTGCGTGTCGATCTGCCCCGGTGCCCGACACGATTTCGATGCGCAGTCTGCAGCCCGCGAGGTGGATGCGCGTACCGGCAAGACCGTCACCGGCGAGTATGCGAACTGGACCACCCACCCCAACAACCCGTCACGGGTGGACGCGCAGATCTCCCCTTGAGCGGCGAGCGCGCCATCCGTTGTGGTGGCGCGCTTTTTGCATGACCGATGTGCTACAGGATGGAAACCAAGACTTTGGATTTGGACGCTTAGAACCTATCGATAACACCTCTCAAGGAGTGAGCAATGTCCCATGACGCGCAAGCAAGGGTGCCGCCGGCAGCGAAGCCGTGGCCTTTGGAACGACGACCTCCACCCACGCAAGCCTCGCAGCGAACGTGGACCTGTACCACTTCACGGCGTTGTGGATAGCAGTGGATGTGCATTCCGGCCTACACCTTGCCGCCAGTCTGGTCGAAGGCGGCATGTCGGCGTTCCAGCGGTCATGACGGTGTTTCTGGCCAACCTGATGTGCTGGTGCCGATGCTGCTGATCGGGCATGCGGGCGCCAAATACGGCATCCCCTATGCGGTGCTGGCCCGCGCCTCCTTCGGCACCCGGGCGCCAAGCTGCCTGCAGTGCTGCGCGCGCTGGTGGCCTGCGCTGGTATGGCATCCAGACTGGTTTGGCCCTGATGATCTATACCTTGTCGGGTGATCCTGGCCATCCGCTCGAGAGCGAGAAGATTCCTGGCTGGGCATCAATGTGGCGCAGTGGTCTGCTTCCTGGTCTTCTGGGCATCCAGTTCTACTTTGTGGTGCATGGCATCGAGTCCATCCGCAAGCTCGAGACCTATACGCGCCGGCCAAGATCGTGATCTGCTTTGTGCTGCTGTGGTGGTGTATGACAAGCGGGCGGCTTTGGTCGATCTTGACAAGCCGTCGGCCTTTGCGGCTGGCGAAGCCAAGGCCGGCCAGTTCTGGGGCACCTTCTGGCCGTCGCCACGCCATGATTGGTTTTTGGGCACCTGGCGCTGAACATCCCCGACTTCACCGCTTTGCCCGCTCGCAGCGGACCAGATCGTGGGCCAGGCCATTGGCCTCCGGTGCCCATGGGCCTGCTGGCGGCCCTGCGGTGATCGTCACCTCGGCCACCGTGGTCATCTATGGCAAGGCGCTGTGGGACCCCGTGGATGTGGCCGCGCGCATGACCGGCGCTGCAGTGCTCATCGCCCTCATCGTGCTGCTGGTCGATACGGTGAGCGTCAATCTGGCGGCCAACCTGGTGGGCCCGCCTACGACTTTTCTGCGCTGAACCCCCTACGCATCAGCTACCGCACCGGCGGCTACATCACCGGCGATTGCCATCCTGATGATGCCCTGGAAGATTCTGGAGTCCACCCAGGGCTATATCTTCACCTGGCTGATCGGCTACTCGGCACTGCTCGGCCCGATTGCCGGGATCTTGATGGTCGATTACTTCCTGATCCCCGCACCAACTCGATGTGGACGACTCTACCGCGAGGCGGCAAATAACAGCTATCCGGCGGCTGGAACTGGTGGCTGTTGCCGCATTGCCTGCGGCGTGGCGCCCAATATTCCGCTTTCTCAATGCCGCGTTCTGCCAGCTTCCCCGATGTGCAGCGATCTTCAAGGACCTGTACGCTATGCCTGTTCATCGTCTGTTCATTGCCGTGTGGTGTACCGCATCGGCATGGCCACCATGTGGTGGGTCGCAGGCCATGCTGCGGCGCGCTGAGCGCAGCAGCCGCGTTTTTGTGATTTGAACCAAGAGAGACATGATGAGCACAGCCAGCCACCCTTCTGATCCGTGTGGTACCGTCGTGAATGCGGACCGTGAAGAGCGCGCCGATGTGCTGCTGTGGACGGCAGGATTGTGGCCGTCGGTGAAGGGGCTGCGGCCAAGCACGGCCGGCACCGAAACGCTGGATGCCAGCGGCCAGTATGTGATGCCCGTGGTATCGATCCGCACACCCATATGCAGCTGCCCTTCATGGCACGGTCACCGCTGATGACTTCTTCACCGCACTGCCGCGGGCCTGGCCGTGGCACCACCAGCATATCGACTTTGTGATTCCCGCGCGCAGAGCCGCTGATGGACGCCTACCGCAAGTGGCGCGGCTGGGTGAGAAGTCGGCGGCCGACTACTCCTTCCATGTGGCGGTGACCTGGTGGAGTGAGCAGGTGCCGAGGACATGGGCGTGCTGGTGCGCGACGAGGGCATCAACAGCTTCAAGCACTTCATGGCTACAAGAACGCCATCATGTGCGATGACGAAACCCTGGTCAACAGCTTCCGGCGCGCGCTGGAGCTGGGTGCCATGCCCACCGTGCATGCCGAAAACGGCGACTGGTCTACCTGCTGCAGCAGGAGGTGGCGCGCATGGGCATCACCGGACGGAAGGCATCCGCTGTCGCGCCCGCCGATGGTGGAGGCCGAGGCCGCCAACCGGCGATTGCGATTGCCGATGTGCTGGGCGTACCCATCTATGTGGTGCATGTGAGCTGCATCGAGGCGGCCGACGCCATTGCCCGTGCCGGGCGCGCGGCCAGCGCGTCTACGGCGAGTGCTGGCCGGCCATTTGACGATTGACGACAGCGTCTACCGCCATCTGATTACCCGACGGCCGCTGCCTATGTGATGACCCCGTCGCCCCAAGGAAACAGGAGGCGCTGTGGCGCGGCCTGCAGCCGGCATCTGCACACCACGGCGACGACCACTGCACTTCTGCGCCGAGCAAAAGGCCGTGGGCAAGGACAATTTTGCCAAACCCCAATGGCACCGGAGGCGTCGAAGAGCGCATGGCCGTGTCTGGGATGCCGGGGTGACACCGGGCGCCTGACGCCCAGCGAGTTTGTTGCGATCACCTCGGCCAATACGGCCAAGCTCTTCAATGTGTACCCGCGCAAGGGCTTTGTCGGCGTGGGCGCCGATGCCGATGTGGTGCTCTGGGATCCGAAGGCGACCAAGACCTTGTCGGCCAAGACCCAGCACTCCAAGGGTGATTTCAACATCTTTGAAGGCCGGCAGGTGACAGCCTGCCCAGCCACACATCAGCCGGGGCCGCGTGGTGTATGCGAACGGCGGACCTGCGCGCCGAGAAGGGCGCAGGCCAGTATTTCAAAGCGCCGGCCTTCGGCCCCAACTTCCAGGCAGTGCAAAAGCGGGCGCAAGAGACGGCGCCCACGGCCGTGCCCGCGCGCAATGAAACAAGAGACCAAGCATGGACACGAAGTGAAGACCGATACCAGCCAGCTGCGCATCAATGGCGACCGGCTCTGGGCATCGCTGATGGAGCTGGCCCAGATTGGTGCCACGCCAAAGGCGCGTGTGCCGCCTGCCCTGACCGACCTGGACCGCCAGGGCGCGACTGGTGACACGCTGGGCCCAGGAGGCGGGTATGACGGTCACCATCGACAAGATCGGCAATGGCTTTATGCGCCGCCCAGGCGCAACAACAGCCTGCCGCCGATCATGACCGGCAGCCATATCGACACCCAGCCCACGGGCGGCAAGTTCGACGGCAACTATGGCGTGCTCGCGGCATCGAGGTGGTGCGCACGCTCAATGACCATGGCATTGAGACCGAGGCGCCCATTGAGGTGGCGTTCTGGACCAACGAGGAGGGCTCGCGCTTTGTGCCGGTGATGATGGGCTCAGGCGTGTTTGCCAAGCCTTCAGCCTGGAGCATGCCTATGCGGCAAAGACACCGACGGCAAAAGCGTCAAGGACGAGCTTGCGCGCATCGGCTACATCGGCCCGCAGGAGCCCGGCGACCACCCTATCGGCTACTACTTTGAAACCCATATCGAGCAGGCCCGGTGCTGGAGGACCATGACAAGACGATTGGCGTGTGACCGGGGTGCTGGGCAATCCGCGGTATGACTGCACGTCACCGGCATGGAAGCGCATGCCGGCCCCACGCCGATGCGCTGCGCAAGGATGCGCTGCAAGTTGCCACCCGGGTGATGCAGGAGGTGGTGGCCTGCGCGCACCGCCACCCGCCGCACGGGCGCGGCACGGTCGGCATGGTGCATGTGCATCCCAACAGCCGCAATGTGATTCCGGGCGAGGTGAAATTCAGCATCGACCTGCGCAATGCCACCGACGCCGACTGCGAGGCCATGGACCAGGATATTCGCGCGGTGGCCGCGCGCATCAGCCAGGAGACGGGGCTGACGATCAAGATCGATCTGGTGTCCAGCTACACCGCGCAACCTTTCACCCCGATTGCATCGATGCGGTGCGCGCGGCGCGCAGATGCTGGGTTACTCCCACATGGATGCCGTCTCGGGCGCGGGCCATGATGCCGTCTACATGGCGCGCCTGGCGCCAGCGGGCATGATCTTCATCCCCTGCAAGGATGGCATATCGCACAACGAGATCGAAGACGCCAAGCCCGAGCACATCACGGCCGGTTGCAATGTGCTGCTGCATGCGATGCTGGAGCGCGCAGGCCGTTGAGCCGGTGAGAGGCTGCGCGGCGGGTCTCCACCGCGCTGCAGCAGTCCAACCGCAAGGCGCTGTGAGCCTGAGGCACAAGCCATAAAAAAACCCGGCCACCTTGACGGTGCCGGTTTTTTGGTGTCTGGCACCAAGCCGCAAGGGGTCTTGCAGGCTTGATGGTGCGCTATGACAGCCGGGGCAATTACATGCCCATGCCGCCCATACCACCCATGCCGCCCATGTCGGGCATGGCAGGAGCGGATTCAGCCTTGGGGGCTTCAGCGATCATGCACTCGGTGGTCAGCAGCAGCGAAGCCACGGACGCAGCGTTTTGCAGTGCGGTGCGGGTCACCTTCGTTGGGTCCAGGATACCCATTTCCAGCATGTCGCCGTAGGTGTCGTTGGCAGCGTTGAAGCCGAAGTTGCCCGTGCCTTAAGCACGGCATCGACCACCACCGATGGCTCGCCACCAGCGTTGGACACGATTTCGCGCAGAGGCGCTTCGATGGCCTTCATCACCAGCTTGATACCAGCGTCTTGCTCGGCATTGCCGGTAGCCAGCGCGCCCACGGATTGCTTGGCGCGCAGCAGCGCCACGCCACCACCGGCCACGATGCCTTCTTCCACTGCAGCGCGGGTCGCGTGCAGGGCGTCTTCCACGCGGGCCTTCTTTTCCTTCATTTCGACTTCGGTGGCAGCGCCCACCTTGATCACGGCAACACCGCCGGCCAGCTTGGCCACGCGCTCTTGCAGCTTTTCACGGTCGTAGTCGGACGTGGCTTCTTCGATCTGAGCGCGGATTTGCTTGACGCGGGCTTCGATTTCAGCAGCTTGGCCAGCACCGTCGATGATGGTGGTGTTTTCCTTGCCGATTTCGACGCGTTGGGCTTGGCCCAGGTCTTCCAGGGTCACCTTTTCCAGCGACAGGCCCACTTCTTCAGCGATCACCTTGCCGCCGGTCAGGATGGCGATGTCTTCCAGCATGGCCTTGCGACGATCGCCAAAGCCTGGAGCCTTCACAGCCACGACCTTCAGGATGCCACGGATGGTGTTGACCACCAGCGTTGCCAGTGCTTCGCCTTCGACGTCTTCTGCAATGATCAGCAGAGGACGGCCGGCCTTGGCCACAGCTTCGAGCGTAGGCAGCAGGTCACGGATGTTGCTGATCTTCTTGTCGAACAGCAGCACGAAGGGGTTGTCCAAAATAGCGGCTTGCTTTTCTGGGTTGTTGATGAAGTAGGGCGACAGGTAGCCGCGGTCGAACTGCATGCCTTCAACGACGTCGAGTTCGTTGTCCAGCGACTTGCCTTCTTCCACGGTAATCACGCCTTCCTTGCCGACCTTGTCCATCGCGTCAGCAATGATCTTGCCCACGGATTCGTCGGAGTTGGCGGAGATCGAGCCGACTTGGGCGATTTCCTTGGAGGTGGTGGTGGCCTTGGATTGCTTCTTGAGCTCTTCCACCAGGGCGGCGACAGCCTTGTCGATGCCGCGCTTCAGATCCATCGGTTCAGACCAGCGGCCACGTACTTGGAGCCTTCGCGCACGATGGCTTGGGCCGCACGTAGCGGTCGTGGTGCCGTCACCAGCGATGTCATTGGTCTTGGAGGCCACTTCCTTCACGAGCTGAGCGCCCATGTTCTGCAGCTTGTCCTTGAGTTCCACTTCCTTGGCCACGGACACACCGTCCTTGGTCACGGTAGGGGCGCCGAACGAACGCTCGAGCACCACGTTGCGGCCCTTGGGGCCCAGGGTCACTTTGACGGCGTTAGCCAGAATGTTCACGCTTCAACCATGCGTGCACGTGCTTCACCGCCGAATACTACGTCTTTTGCTGCCATTTTGGCTCCTAAATACTTGAAAACTTGAAATGAGAATGAATGCTCGGGAGAGAAAGCGTAGCGAGCAGGTGTCAGGCTAGCGCACGGATCGCAGCAACCGGAACGTACTTGGGTACGTGAGGATTGCGAGCACCGCGCAACGACGCCTGGCGCCTGCGCAGTAGCTTTATTTCTCGACGACGGCGAAGAGGTCTTCTTCCTTCATCACAGCAGTTTCATTGCCGTCCACCTTGACCGATTGGCCAGAGTACTTGCCGAACAGCACGCGGTCGCCGACCTTCACACCCAGGGTGATGGACTCGCCCTTGTCGTTCTTCTTGCCTGGGCCGACGGCCAGCACTTCGCCTTGGTCGGGCTTTTCAGCAGCGTTGTCGGGGATGTAGATGCCCGAAGCGGTCTTGGTTTCGTTTTCCAGACGCTTAACGATCACGCGATCGTGCAGAGGACGCAGGTTCATAACAACTCCTTCAATATCAATACCAGGTTTTGATGAAAGATGGCCCGGCAGATGCCGCGCCAAATACGCAAAAATGTCTGAGAAGTGGTGGTTTTAGCACTCTACCCCTTCGAGTGCTAATAATAAGGTCATTTGATGACAGTTCAAGACTGCGGGGCTAAAAAATCGATCCAGGGGCACTGCCCGATCACGATACCTCTGCGCAAGAATCACGAAAGCGCTGGTGGGACTGAGGATGCTGCTATTGAAAGAGGTGCATCTCATGGCGGCAGCCGATCCCGCGCAGCGCACCCATGCTGCGAAGCCCGCACGGGCCCGGGCCAGATCACCGCAGCTGGAACTTCCATGCATGGGCCTGGAGGCGGCATGCCCCGGGTCAGTCCGGCAGCTCGATCTTGAGCGTGGCCGACAGCATCTGCACCAGCAAGCCTCGGCCTGGGCGAAGTCACCCGCGTCCAGCGCGGCCTTGTTTTGCAGCAGCGCAAACTGGGTTTGCTGGTCGACATAGCCTTGGGTGATGGCCCAGATGCTGAACATCAGGTGCTGGAAATTGACGGCGCAATCAGGCCTTGTTCGGCCCAATGCGCAAACGCTGCCACATTGGCTGCCAGCAACGGGCGATGCGCTCGCGCACGGCCGAGGCGGCAAAGGGCGCGCCAGCAATCATCTCCTTGGTGAACAGCTGGCTGCCATAAGGGCGGGTGCGTGCAAATTCGAACTTCTCGCGGATGTACTGGCGGATCTGCTGGGCCGGGTCGCCGTCTTGGACAGGCCTGTCATATGGCCCAGCCAGTCGTCGATCACCGATGCCAGCACGGCCTGGTACAGCGCCTCCTTGCTGGGGTAGTAGTACAGCAGGTTGTGGCGGCTAAAGCGGCATCCTGCGCGATCTGCTCCAGCGGAGCACCTTCAAAACCCAGCAATGCGAAATGCCGCTCTGCCGAGCCCAGGATCAGGTCAATCTTGCGCAGACGGGCCGCACTGGTTTGCGTGCCATCTCTGCAGTGGCTGCCTGCGAGAGCGCTGGCGGTGTGGGAAGGGCATCATTCATGAGCCTGTATTGTCTGGCATTTGCGATCGCCGATGGCGCGGCTGCATGAAGAACCTGCTGGTCGCGGGCGATCTCCTCGCGCTGTGACGCTGTCCTGGTGGACTGTCTGGCAGACCCGTCTGCTGCCTTGCTCACCGAGCCGGCTTGGATGACGCATCCATCGAAGGCGTGGGCAACGATGCGCGCTCTGGACCGTGGCAACTGGGAGCGGTTGTTGCGGCGTCATTGGCTTTTTTGTGCGCACCAAGCAGCGGACACCAGCATAAAAAAAGGCAACGCATTGTGCGTTGCCTTGGATACCAAGTGGTGCCTTGCGGCACCGGGCATGCTGCCCGGCTTGGGGTAATTATTGTGGGCGGCTGTTGGTTGGGAAAGGCCATGCCGCATTGGTGCTGAGCACGGTCTTGACAGCTCTGCAGCAGCAGCGCAGCTGCTGGGGCCTTGGCAGGAGCAGCAGCCTTCTTGGCGGAGCAGCCTTCTTCGCGGGTGCTGGAACCTTGGCAGGAGCAGCGGCCGTCTTGGCGGGTGCTGGAGCCTTGGCAGGAGCAGCAGCCTTCTTCGCAGGAGCAGCGGCCTTCTTCGCAGGAGCAGCGGCCTTCTTGGCGGGAGCTGCGGCCTTCTTGGCTGGAGCTGCGGCCTTCTTCGCGGGAGCAGCGGCCTTCTTCGCAGGAGCAGCAGCCTTCTTCGCAGGAGCAGCAGCCTTCTTGGCAGGAGCAGCGGCCTTCTTGGCTGGAGCTGCAGCCTTCTTGGCTGGAGCAGCAGCCCTCTTGGCAGGAGCAGCGGCCTTCTTGGCAGGAGCAGCGGCCTTCTTGGCAGGAGCAGCGGCCTTCTTGGCAGGAGCAGCGGCCTTCTTGGCAGGAGCAGCGGCCTTCTTGGCAGGAGCTGCGGCCTTCTTGGCGGGAGCTGCGGCCTTCTTCGCAGGAGCGGCAGCCTTCTTGGCAGGAGCGGTAGCCTTCTTCGCAGGAGCGGCAGCCTTCTTCGCAGGAGCTGCAGCCTTCTTAGCTGAGCAGCGGCCTTCTTCACGGCAGTCTTGGCAGCTGCTGTGGATTTGGTTGCGGGCTTGGCGGCGGCTTTCTTGGCGGCTGGCTTAGCAGCGGCCTTTTTGGCGACGGCCTTGGCAGCAGGCTTTGCCGCTGCCTTTGTGGCGGCTGGCTTGGCAGCGGCCTTGGGCTTTGCAGCTGCCTTGGGGGCGCTGCCTTGGTTGCAACTGCCTTCTTGGCAGTTGCCTTGGTGTCAGCAGTTTTCTTGCTTGCTTTGGACGTTGCCATGCTCTTCTCCTTCGGTCAATTTAGAAAGCAGACTTCATGCCTGATTGAATTCGACACGAAGTTTTGATAGCAAACTGAATTGTGATCAGCTGCTAGCAACTGGCATAGTGCAAACCTCAATAAAGACGCAAATTTCACAGTTTTCTCTCAGGAAAACCACATTCTGACGAGGTTTGCACATCAAGTCGGCGTCAATCCCAGGAAAGCGCGCCACCGGACTGGTATTCGATGACCCGTGTCTCGAAGAAATTTCGCTCCTTTTTCAGGTCGATCATCTCGCTCATCCACGGGAAGGGTTGTCCTCGTTGGGGTACAAAGCATCCAGGCCGATCTGCGTTGCGCGGCGGTTGGCGATGTAGCGCAGGTAGCCTTTGAACATCGATGCGTTCATGCCCAGCACACTCTTGGCATCGTGTCTTCGCGTATTGGTATTCAAGTTCGACTGCCTGAATAAACAAGGCCTTGATCTCGTCCTTGAACGCGCTGGTCCACAGCTGCGGGTTCTCCAGCTTGAGCTGGTTGATCAGGTCGATGCCGAAGTTGCAGTGCATGGACTCGTCGCGCAGGATGTACTGGTACTGCTCGGCTGCGCCCGTCATCTTGTTCTGGCGGCCCAGCGCCAGGATCTGCGTGAAGCCGACATAGAAGAACAGGCCCTCCATCAGGCAGGCAAAAACGATCAGGCTTTTGAGCAAGGTCTGGTCGGTCTGCGGCGTGCGGTCTGGAAGTGGGGGTCCATGATCGCCTCGATGAAGGGGATCAGAACGCATCCTTGTTGCGGATCGAGGGAACCTCGTTGTAGCGTTGAAGATCTCGGCCTCATCCAAGCCCAGCGACTCCACGATGTACTGGTAGGCATGCGTGTGGATGGCTTCTTCAAAGGCTGCGCAGCAGAAACTGGCGGCACTCCGGCGCAGTGATGTGGCGGTAGGTGCCCAGCACAATGTTGTTGGCGGCCAGCGAATCGGCGGTGACGAAAAAGCCCAGGTTGCGCTTGACGATGCGGCGCTCGTCCTCGGTCAGGCCATGGGGCGATTTCCACAGCGCGATGTCGCGCGTCATGTTTACTTCTTGAGGCATCCAGTGGTTGGCGCAGGTGGCCAGGTATTTCTCCCAGGCCCATTTGTATTTGAAGGGCACCAGCTGGTTGACATCGGTCTTGGCGTTGATGATTCGCTTGTCGGCGGCATGGACGCGCTTGAATGTGGCGGCTGGGGATGCGGCAGGCGATGCAGAGGGCGAGGCCGCAGAGGTGGCCGGCGCGGCTGGTGTGGCCAGCGCGTCCATCGAATCTTCTTCAAAGCTCAACATGAATGAATGCTCCTGGTGGGGGCCGCGGCTGCGGCCAGGTTCAGACGGTTAGCAGCTCTTACTGGCAGGCTTCGCAGCCGGGTCATCGATGGCGCAAAAGCGGATGTCGGTGCCGGGCGCGGCGGACTGCGATGCAGCAGCGGCGGCGTGGGCGACAGCCTGGGCGACGGGCGACGCATAGCTGCTGGGCACGGCATTGAGCACGCGGCTTTGGATGGTGGATTTCTCGGCCTGCGTGGCGCTGGTGGTGCGCAGGTAGTAGGTGGTCTTGAGGCCACGCACCCAGGCGAGCTTGTAGGCATCGTCGAGCTTCTTGCCCGAGGCCCCTGCCATATAGATATTGAGGCTTTGCGCCTGGTCTATCCATTTCTGGCGCCGGGAGGCCGCTTCACCAACCAGACGGGTCGACCTCAAAGGCTGTCGCATACAGGGCCTTGAGTGCGTGGGGCACGCGGTCGATGGGCGCAGCGAGCCATCGAAATGCTTGAGGTCCATGACCATCACATCGTCCCACAGCCCAGCGCTTTGAGGTCGCGCACCAGGTACTGGTTGATGACGGTGAACTCGCCCGAGAGGTTGGACTTGACCGAGAGGTTGCCAAACGAGGGCTCGATCGAGGCATCGACACCGACGATGTTGGAGATGGTGGCGGTGGGCGCAATGGCCACGCAGTTGGAGTTGCGCATGCCGTCCTGCGCGATCTTGCGGCGCAGCGCCTCCCAGTCCAGGCGCATGCTGCGGTCGACCTGCACATAGCCGGCCTGGCGCGCGCCTGGGCGAGCAGGTCCAGTGTGTCCAGCGGCAAGATGCCTTGGCTCCAGAGCGAGCCGGGGTAGCTGCTGTAGACGCCGCGCTCGCGCGCCAGCTCGGTCGATGCCCAGTAGGCGTAGTAGCAGACGGCTTCCATCGAGGTGTCGGCAAACTGCACGGCCGCATCGCTGGCGTAGGGGATGTGCAATTGGTAGAGGCTGTCCTGAAAGGCCATGATGCCCAGGCCCACCGGGCGGTGGCGCAGGTTGGAGTCGCGTGCCTTGCCCACCGCGTAGTAGTTGATGTCGATGACGTTGTCGAGCATGCGCATGGCCGTGGCGATCGTGCGCTTGAGCTTGTCATGGTCAAGCGCCAGCCGCCTTGGCCGTCGTCCTTCAGGTGGCGTGCCAGGTTGACCGAGCCCAGGTTGCAGACGGCGGTTTCCGTGTCGCTGGTGTTGAGCGTGATCTCGGTGCAGAGGTTGGACGAGTGCACGACGCCGGCATGCTGCTGTGGGGAGCGCAGGTTGCAGGCATCCTTGAAGGTGATCCAGGGGTGGCCGGTCTCGAACAGCATCGACAGCATCTTGCGCCACAGATCGACCGCGGGCACGGTCTTGCTCAGCGCCAGCGCGCCGCTGCCGCCTGGGCTTCGTAGGCGGTATAGGCACGCTCGAAATCCTGGCCAAAGCGGTCATGCAGATCGGGCACATCGGAGGGGGAGAACAAGGTCCACATGCCTTTTTCCATGACCCGTTGCATGAACAGATCGGGGATCCAGTGGCGGTGTTCATGTCGTGGTGCGGCGGCGGTCATCGCCGGTGTTCTTGCGCAGCTCCAGAAACTCCTCGATGTCCAGATGCCAGGTCTCCAGGTAGGCGCAGACGGCGCCCTTGCGTTTGCCGCCCTGGTTGACGGCCACGGCCGTGTCGTTGACCACCTTGAGAAAGGGCACCACGCCTTGCGACTCGCCATTGGTGCCCTTGATGCGGGCGCCCATTGCACGCACCGGCGTCCAGTCATTGCCCAGACCGCCGGCAAACTTGGACAGCAAGGCGTTTTCGCGGATCGCATCGTAGATGCCGCCCAGGTCATCGCCACCGTGGTCAGGTAACACGACGACAGCTGCGAGCGCAGGGTGCCGCTGTTGAACAGGGTGGCGTGGATGACATGAAGTCAAAGGACGAGAGCAGGTCATAGAACGCGATGGCGCGTGCATTGCGGTCGTCCTCCTTCAGCGCCAGGCCCATGGCCACGCGCATGAAGAAGCCTGGGGCAACTCGATGCGCTGCTGGCGTACATGCAAAAAATAGCGGTCGTACAGGGTCTGCAGACCCAGGTAGTCAAACTGCAGATCACGCTCGGGCTGGAGAGCGGCGGCCAGCCGGTGCAGGTCAAAGTCCAGCATCTCGGGGCGAGCAGTTCGTGCTCAACCCCTTGCGCGACAAAGCCGGGGAAGTAGCTGCGGTAGGCCGCGCCCATATCGGCACTGCTGACGTCCTGGCCGATCACTTCGCGCGTGATGGTGTGCAGCAGCAGGCGCGCGGTGACAAAGCTGTAGTCCGGGTCCTTTTCGATCAAGGTGCGGGCAGCCAGAATGGAGGCCTTGAACACCTCGTCCATGTGGACGCCGTCATAGAGGTTGCGCAGGGTCTCGCTGAGGATGGGCGCGGGGTCGACGTCTGGCCCAGGCCCTGGCAGGCTGCGGCAATGCGGTCATGGAGTTTTTTTGACATCAAGCACCACCTGCTGGCCCCGGTCCTGCACATGCAAGCTGCATGGGCCGGCGTGTGCTGGGCCTGGAGCTGGCACGCTCCTGGTTGCGGCGCTCGCGGTACAGCACATAGCGCGTGCCACCTCATGGTTGCCGCCGCGCATCAGGCCCAGCTCGACCTGGTCCTGCACATCTTCGATATGGAAAGTGCCGCCGCCGGGCGCGAGCGCATCAGCGCGCGCACCACCGTGTGGGTCAGGTTCTCGACCACTTCGCGCACACTGGCCGATGCCGAGCCCTGGCTGCCATGCACGGCCAGGAACGCTTTCATGATGGCGGTGGTGATCTTGGGGGCTCGAAAGGACGACTGCTCCGTTGCGCCGCATGATCTGGTAGTCCGCAGTACGGTAAATCCATCCAGGGTGCGCGAGCTGGCGGCCGGTGCGGCTCGTTGCTCGAAAGCGAAGCAGCGCTCATGATGTCCTCTCTGTGGTGCGTGAAAAGCCGAGAAACAGCGCTGTGCATGCCGGTATCACTGAGCCGCTGGATACCACCTCACACTACATATAGTGTTTTATTAAGCGCTGGACACTACCTGTAGTGTATGGCGCAATGCATGGTTTGTGTGTAGTGCCGATGACCATGCTGCGCAGCAAAACGGCGGCTACTGCGCATGGCGTCGTGGTTTGCGCCTGCAAACCACCACTGTGCGTGTGTTTCTGCGCCATCTGCGTTGCAGAGCCTGCGTAAAACTTAGGCATTGCATCTGAAAAAAAATTTTTCAGATGTGGGAAATTGCTGTGTTTTTGAAGTGCGCATGCCATCAGCTGCATGCGGATGCGTGAAAAATGCAGGCTGTTTAGAGGGTTGGCCTATAGCCTGATTTAGAGCTGCCAATACGGGCCAGCAAACCAACGGTTTGCGGTTGGAACGAGGCACACCGCCGCAGGCCGTACAAGCGTAGGGCAAGGTGGGGCAACGACGATCAAGGGGGTGTTGCTGGCTCTCAGAGATGCAGTGAGGCAGGAAACATGGATGCCGGCCAGGCCAGATCCTGCTGCAGCTGGGGCCACAAAAATCCTGGGCCCGGGTCGTTCTTGCGGCTGGCGCAATGTGTTCGTGGCCGGCGATATAGGCGATCGCATACTGGCGCGGATCTGCTGGCACAGCTGCACCAGACTGTGGTACTGGGCGGGCTCGAAAGTCTCGCCCTCCAGGCCTTCGAGCTCGATGCCGATGGAGTCGTCATTGCAGCGCGGCCGGCCGCGCCAGAACGACTGGCCGGCATGCCAGGCGCGCTGGTCGGCGCTGACAAACTGCCACACCACGCCTTGGCGCGTGATGAAGAAATGCGAGGACACCTGCAGGCCCCGGATGCTCTGGAAGTAGGGGTGCGCATCCAGTCGAGCTGGTTGGTAAAGAGCCGCTGCACATCCCCCGTGCCGTAGATGCCCGGCGGCAGGATCGAGTGGACGACCACCAGATCGATGCATGCCCCTCGGGCCGGGACTGTAATTGGGCGAGGGGCAGTGCGTGGCCGTGCGCAGCCAGCCTTTTTGCCAGAGCGCAGCTTGCGGCGCGGTGGCAGCGTGGGGAGCGGGGGCGCCGGCGGCGTCTCGGGCAGATCTTGGGGCATGGCGTTGGGCCCTAGGGCTGCACCCCATCGCTGGGGTCATGGATCTGCAGCCGCTCATGCGGTAGCGGATCTGGCGCAGGCTGATGCCCAGGCGGTTGGCCGCTGCGGTGCGGTTAAAGCCAAACTCCTGCAGCGCGCGCACGAGGATGTCGCGCTCGATGCCATCGAGCCAGGCCTGCAGATCGGCGGGCAGATCCTGTGGCGGCGCAAAGCCGTGGAGGCGCTGAGGCGCGACGGCTGCGGCCTTTGGCGCGGGCGTGGGCTGCTCATAGGCAGGGGCCGGCTCTGCAGCCTGGCTGTGCACGGGCGCCGGATGCGCGGCATCGGCCCGGGCCGGCTCCACATCCAGAAACGCGCCATCGCTCAAGGCGACCGAGCGCAGCAACAGGTTTTCCAGCTCGCGCACATTGCCCGGCAGTGCATGGCCTGCCAAGGTGTGCAGCGCCTGGGCGCTGAGCTGGGGCACCGGCTGGCCGCTCTCGCTGGCGATGCGCTCGAGCAGCGCCTGGCACAGCGCAGGCACATCTTCGCGGCGCTCGCGCAGCGGCGGGATGAAGATGTCAATGACGTTGAGCCGGTAGTACAAGTCCTGGCGAAAGCGCCCGTCTGCACGTCGGCCGCCAGGTCGCGGTGGGTGGCACTGACGATGCGCACATCGACCGCTTCTTCCTGTTGCGAGCCCAGGGCCGCACCTTGCGCTCCTGGATCGCACGCAAGAGCTTGGCCTGCATCGACAGCGGCAGCTCGCCGATTTCATCGAGGAAGAGGGTGCCACCATGGGCTGCCTGGAAAAAGCCTTCGCGGTCCTGGTTCGCGCCGGTGTAGGCGCCTTTGCGGGCACCAAAGAACTCCGCTTCGAGCAGGTTCTCGGGATGGCGCCGCAGTTGACGGCCACCATCGGCCCGCTGGCCCGCTGGCTGTTGCGGTGCAAGGACTGGGCCACCAGCTCCTTGCCGGTGCCCGATTCGCCGCGCACCAAAATGGGCGCCATGCTGCCGGCCACCTTGGCAATGCGCTCGCGCACCTGCTGCATCACCAGCGACGGGCCGATCAATTCGCGCTGGGCCGGGGGGCAGGCGGGTGGGCGTGCCGGGCTGCGGCGCCGCTTGAAAAGCGGACTGCGCCGGGCCAGCGCAGCGGCATCCTGCAGCCCCTGGCAGGCGGACGCCACCACCTGGCGAAACTGCTTGAGGTCCACCGGCTTGGTCAGGTAGTCAAACGCGCCTTCGCGCAGGGCCGCGACGGCATTGTCGGCCGAGCCATAGGCGGTCATGACGATGGCGCGCTCGCTGCGGCCCTGGCTGCGCAGGTCCTGCAGCAGCTCCATGCCCAGGCCATCGGGCAGGCGCATGTCGGTGATCAGAATCTCGAAGCGGCGCTGCTGCAGCTGGGCGCGCGCTTCCTGCACCGAGCCGGCGTGTAGACCCGGTAGCCTTCGCGCAGCAAGGTCAGCTCATAAAGGGTTCTGAGGTCGGGCTCATCGTCCACGACCAGAACAGTGGTGTTTTCAAAACTCATGCCTGGTGGATCAAATCAGTCTGCTGGGGATGCGCGGGGCTGGCGGCCCGGCGAAACTGCACTATGAAGGCATTGCCCTGTGCCAGCTCGGGCAGCGCTGCGCTCTGCCTTTCATAGCGGATCATAGCGCCATGGCGGGTGCACAGCTCGCGGCAGATGTACAGGCCCAGGCCGCTCGATCGGCTCTCGGAGGAGAAGAAGGGCTCGAACAGATGCTTTTCGATGGTCGGCTCGATGGGCGCGCCATCGCTCCACACGACCAAGGTGGTGGTGCCCGTCAGGCTGCTGTGCGTGCTGACACGCAAGGAGTCTGCACAGTCCCGGCGGTAGCGCTGGCCGTTGTTGAGCAGGTTGTAGAGCAGCTGGCGCAGGTGTCCGGTATCAAAGGCCACCAGGCTGTCCTCGGCACTGAGCGACAGCGCCACGGTGGTGGGCGGCGGGGCCAGCGCCATCCAGTCATGGCAGATGTGCAGCACGGTCTCATTGAGGGCAATGGAGTCGCCATCGCCGGCTGGATCTGGTTATGTACGCGGGCAATGTCCAGAATATCTTCGGCAATGCGGCCCAGGCGCTGGGCATTTTGCTCGACCATGTAGGTCAGGCGCTTCTGGCCCGGGTCGGTCAGCTCCTCATCGAGCAGCGCATTGCCTGGGTGATGGCCGTCAGCGGGTTGCGGATTTCATGGCCACGGCCGCGGACATACGCCCCATTGCCGCCATTTTCTCGTGCGCAGCCGCGCCTCTATCTCACGCAGGTCATGCAAGAACACCAGGCACAGCGGTCATTGTCATGCTGCCAATGTTGCCGAAGGTGGGCAGCGGGTGGTCAGCCAGGTGCGCACATGCAGGCCAATGGGGCCATCTGCGGCGCGGTCAGCGCCAGGTCTTGCGAGAAGGCTTTTGCTCTGCAAAGGTCTGGGTGACCTGCTCGACCACACCGCGCCAGGCGGGCAGCTGCGCCAGCGCCAGTGGCAGGTGAGGGTGACCCAGCAAGGTCATGGCGCCGGGTTGGCAATACGCACCTGCAAGGCCTGATCGGCCACCAGCACGCCATCGGGCAGGTTCTGCAAGATGAGCGCATTGATTTGCTCTTGCTGGTTGGCCGCAGCGGCATTGCGCAGGCCCTGCAAGGTCTCGCGCTCCACCCGCGAGGCGAGCAGCCGCACGAGAATGCCCACCAGAAAATAGGCCGCTCCGGCGAGCCCGGCCTGCACGGTGTTCTGCGTGCCATCGGGGTCAAACACCGACAGGCGAAAACTCAGCGACTCGACAATCAGGAAAATCGTGATATAGCGCAGCTGCCCAAGGTCACCAGCCAGCCACCCAGGGTCCCGGCAAACAGCACCGCCAGCCGAACATCGGCGTCAAGGTGTAGGTGCCGGTTTTGGTCACTTCCAGCAGCGAGATCAGCAGCAGATCCATGCCGATCGTGGGCAGCCAGGCGTAGACGCGGCGCTGCGGTGGCGGCTGGTGGCTGAGCGCGGCATACAGCATGGCCGAGATGCCATAGGCCCAGCAGCGCCAGCTGCGACAGCAAGGGCCCGATTGCGCCGGCGTGATGGCCATGGCCCCAGAGCCAGCAGCAGGGCCACGAAGACGCGGCCACCAGGTAGCCGCGCCACAGGCGCTTGAAGGGGGTTTCCATCAACGCCAGCGCGGCCATCGTGGCGATGCCCAAAGCCTAGCGCTGGCCAGGCGGCAGCGCCTGGGCGAGATGGGCTTGCGAGCAGTAATGCGCGCCCTGGTAGCCGATGGCATCGGACTGCGGCAGGTGCACGCCGCAGTGCGCGCAGTGCACCATGGGCTCAGGCTTGCCCAGGCCTTTTTTGGGCGGTGGCGGCGGCGCGTTCTTGACCCGTTGGCTGCGCCACATGTGCCAGCCCACGGCCAGCACCAGCAATACCAGCAAATACTTCATGGCAGCTCAGTGTTTCAAGATGACTTCAAGGACAAAGCGCGAGCCCACGTAGGCCAGCAGCAGCAAGGTGGCGCCCACATAGAGCATGTTGACGGCGCGCTGCCCGCGCCAGCCAAAGCGCTTGCGGCCACCAGCAGCACGGCAAAGGTCAACCAGGCGAGCAGCGAGAACACCGACTTGTGGTTCCAGACCCAGGCCTTGCCGTACAGCGCCTCGCCAAACCACCAGCCGGCCACAAGGTTGCGGACAGCAGGATGAAGCCGCCGTGACAAAGCGGAAGGTCAGGCGCTCCAGCGCCAGCAGCGGCAGGCCGCCGTCGTGGCTGCCATCCTGGCGCATCTGGCGCTCGGCCCGGGTCATCAGTGCGGCATGCACGACGGCTGCGGCAAACAGGCCATAGGAGGCAATGCCAGCGCCAGGTGCAGCGGCAGCCAGGGCGAGCATTCACATGCAAAGGGCTGCCGGGGTAGACGCCGGCCAGCAGGACCGCGATGCAACCCATGGCCGACAGTGGCCAGCGTGAGCGCAGCTGCGGGTAGAGCTGCTGCTCGACCACATACACCGTCAGCACCAGCCAGGCGGTGACGGACAGCGCCGGCGCAAAGCCGAAGTGGGGCATGTCACCGATCAGGCTCCAGGCGATGGCCGCCAGGTGCAAGGCCCAGGCCGCGCGCAAGCCCAGCCGCGCGCTGGGCTCCTGCAGGCGTCGGGCCGCAAGTGCGGAATGGCGTAGGCAATAGCTGCAGCAATGCCAGTGCCCAGCCGATGGGGCTGGTGCTGGCTGCGGCAAAGGCGGGAGAGAGCATGCCCGCTATCATAGCGGCGGCGAAAGGCCTGTGTGGTCTGCGCGGGCGCTAGCGCCTCGCCATCTGCTGGCTATTGCCGGCAATAGGCCGCAGAGGCTTCCTGGGGTGCGCTACAGGCGATGCTGGTCGCGCAGACCGGTTGCGGCCGCTGGTCTTGGCCTCGTACAGCAGTTCATCGGCCCGGCGCAGGCAGTCCTCCAGGCCGTCGGTCTGGCCGCAGTGGATGGTCAGCACCCCGCAGCTCACCGTCAGCTCAGGCGCCGTGGTGGAGGCCGCATGGGCAATCGCCATCTTCTGCACTTCCTGGCGAAAGCGCTCCACCACGGCCACGGCATCGGCGTGGCCGGGCAGGATCAGTGCAAACTCCTCACCGCCAAAGCGGGCGGCCAGGTCATAAGGGCGGCGGGCATGGCGCGCCAGCGTACCTGCTACTTCTTGAGCGCCTCATCACCTTGCACATGGCCGTAGTGGTCGTTGTACAGCTTGAAGTGGTCGATATCGATCAGCGCCAGGCCCAGCGGGTCGTGCCTGCGCAGGCACAGGCGCTGGCTGCGCTGCAGCATGTCATCAAAATGCCGGCGGTTGGCCAGGTTGGTCAGGCCGTCGACCTGCGCGAGGCGCTGCAAGGCTTGGCGCTGCAGCGCCAGGTCGATCTGGTTGCGTACCCGCACACTCACCACTGCCGGCGGATGGGCTTGGAGACATAGTCGGCCGCGCCCAGGCGCAGGCCATACTCTTCGGCCGCGGCATCGCTCTGGCCGGTGATGAAGATGATCGCAATGCGGCCGTCGCCTCCTGTTTTCTCAGCTGGGTCAGCACCTCGTAGCCATTCATGCCGGGCATGCTGACATCGAGCAGCACCAGCAGCAGGCGGTGCGATTCGCGCGCGGCGATCGTGAGCGCACTGGGGCCGTCCTTGGCCAGCAGCACGCGGTACTGCTGGCCGAGCAACTCGGCGAGCATGGAGCGGTTGACGCGCTCGTCATCCACAATCAGGATGGTGGGTTGGTCGTTATCGGGCTCAGCTTGCATGGTGCGATGGTAAGGGTCTCAAGGGGGCTGGCAGCCAGATGGTCAGGGCAGTATGTGTTCGAGCCGCTCGATCGCCGCCAGCGCGGCGTCGCCGTCCAGGTCTTCCACATGCTGCAGGATCTGCTGGAGCAGCGGCGTCCAGCGCCGCCGGGCTGGCCAAGAGCATCCGCTCGAGCTCGCTGACAGCCGCATAGTCGCCGTCAGCCACCAGGCGCTTGAGGTGCTTGAGGTCCTGGCGCAGCTGGTGGCAGCGGAGGCGGGTTGGCCGCAGGCGGCGCGTCCAGCGCTGCGCTCGGCGGGGCTGGTGCAGGCTGGCGCGTGGCCAGGCCTTGCAGCAGCGTCTGCAACTGGGCGGCAAACTCGGCCGTCTCGGTATGCAGCAGGCGCTGGGGCTGGGGGGCGGGCGGTGGGCCTGCATCCACTCCCGGGCCTGGTTCTCGATGGTTTCGGCCGCCTGTACCAGGGAGGTGGCATCGAGGTAGCCCAGTGCCCCCTTGAGCGAATGGGCGAGCATGGACAGCGGCTCCCAGGCCGACTGCTGCACATGCAGCACCAGGGTCTGGGGGCATCGGCAAAGTCGCGGTAAAAGCCGGCCAGCACCCGGTCGACCCGCTCGGCATTGCCGTGGAAGCGCTGCAGCATCTTGGCGTGGTTGATGCCGGGCGTGCTGCCACGCGGGCCTCGTCGCGCAAAAATTCGGACTCGGGTGCATCCAGTGCTTCGGCACTGTTGCCAGGGCCTGCGATCCATTCGCTCAGCGTTTCGTACAGCTTGCGCTCATCAATGGGCTTGGTCAGGTGGGCATTCATGCCCGCCTCTTCAATGGCGCTGCGGTCTTCGACGCGGGCCTGTGCGGTCAGCGCAATCACCGGCAGTTGCTGCAGATGGGGCAGCTGGCGCAGCGCGCGGGTGGCGTCCAACCCATCCATCTGCGGCATGTGCACGTCCATCAGCACGGCGTCGAAATGGTGGTGCTCGAGCATGCTGAGCGCTTCGGCGCCATTGGTGGCCAGGCTCACCTGCACGCCCACGAGGCTGAGGAAGTCGGCGGCCACCTCGCGGTTGAGGGCATTGTCATCGACGACGAGCACATTTTTGCCATGCAGCTGGGATAGAGCTGGATCGGGTTGCTGTGAACCACCTGCGGTGGGCCCGAGGCACCGGGCAGTGCGCGCCGCGAGATGCTGCTGCCTTGCGACTGCAGCGCTTCCAAAATGGCATTGAACAGCACGGACTGTGTCACCGCTTGATCAGCAGGCCTTGCAGACGCAGCTCCTCGGACCTGCGCATGACCTCGTCACGGCCGTAGGCAGTCACCATCAGCACTGCCGGGGTGGCCGAGAGATGCTCTTCCTCGCGGATGCGGCGCGCCACCTCCAGCCCGTCCATGCCGGGCATGCGCCAGTCCATCAGCACCAGGCCATAGGGCGTGCCTACCGTGAGGCGAGCTGCAGATCGAAGAGGCTTGCTCGCCGGAATCCACCGTGTCGGCGCGCATGCCAAAGCCGCGCACCATCTCGGCGAGGATGTCGCGTGCGCTGGCGTTGTCGTCGACGATCAGCACGCGGTCGACCGGCGTGCCGTGGTAGCGGGCCGGCTTGGGCGCCTGCTTGAGTTGCGCGGGGTGCAACTGCACCGAGAAGTAGAAGGTGCTGCCCAGTCCCGGGCTGCTCTCGACCTTGAGCTCACCGCCCATCTGGCCCACCAGGCGCTGGCAGATGGCCAGGCCCAGACCCGAGCCGCCATAGCGCCGCGTGGTCTGGCTGTCGGCCTGCGAGAAGGGGCGAAACAGCTGGCTCATCTGCGCCGGGCTCATGCCGATGCCCGTGTCCTTGACGGTGACCTCCAGCCCGATCTTGCCAGGGGCCACGGGGCGGTTGCCGGCGGTCTCGGTGGTCTGGATGCTGATGACCACCTCGCCCAGGTGGGTGAACTTGATGGCATTGCTCACCAGGTTGTTGAGCACCTGGCTCAGGCGCAGCGGGTCGCCGCTCAGCTGCCGGGGCACATCGGGCGCGACCGAGTAGACCACCTCGATGCCCTTTTCCTCGGCGCGCAAGGTGGTGACGGCCGAGACGGTCTCGAGCACATCGTCCAGCGCGAACTCCACGTTCTCCAGGGTCAGCATGCCCGCCTCGATCTTGGAGAAATCCAGGATGTCATTGATCACCGACAGCAGTGCGTTGGCCGACAGCTCCACCTTCTCTAAGTAGTTGCGCTGCTTGGGCAGCAGCGGGGTCTGCTGGATCAGGCGCGTCATGCCGATGACGGTGTTCATCGGCGTGCGGATCTCGTGGCTCATCGTGGCCAGGAACTCGGACTTGGCGCGCTCGGCCGCTTCGGCCATCTCCTTGGCTTTTTGCAGCGCCAGCTCTGCCTCGCGCTCGCGGTGATGTCAAGCATGATGCCGTCCCAGATCGTGCCCGCTTCCTGGCGGGGTGCCGAGCGACAGCGCAGCCAGCGCAGTCCGCCATCAGGCGGATGATGCGGAAGCTGCAGTCAAACAGGCTCAGGCGCTCCAGCGCTTCGCGCTGGTGCTGCCGGTACATCGCCAGATCTGCCGGATGGATGGTTTTGATATAGGCATCGTTGTTGGCCATGATGGCCTGCGCGCTCACACCGATGAGCTTTTCAATACCGGCGCTGATGTAACTCATGCGCAAGGTCGTGGCTGAGCCTTCAACGCGGTAGATCGCGCCACTGGGGAGTTGTCGGCCAGAGCTTCCAGCCGCTGGCGCGCCTGTTCACGCTCGGACAGATCCTGCAGCGTGCCGCTGAGGCTGACGATGCGGCCACTGCTGTCATAGTCCGCCTGGCCCAGGATGCTGGCCGGGAACTGGCCGCCATCGGGCGTGTAGTGGGTCACATCAAGCCGGTAGGGCTGGCCGGTCTGGGCGCATTGCGCAATGGCCGCAGTCACCTTGGCATAGTCCTGCGGCGGCATCATGTGGGCTATGTTGTCCTGGGTCAGCTTCGGCCCTGCGGGTCCAGGCCATTCATCTCGTACATCATCTCCGAGGCTCGATCTCACCGCTGGCCAGGTCCAGCGTCCAGCTGCCGATGCGCGAGAGCCGCTCGGCGCGGCGCAGCGAGTCATAACTTTGGCGCAGCTGGTTTTCCGACTCGCGCATCTGCGTCATGTCACGCGAAATACCAGAAGGCCGATGACCTCACCGTTCTCGTTGCGGTACTGGCTCTTGATGGACTGGAAGCTGAGCCGGCGCCCATCGATCAGTGCGTGCGACTCCGACACCACGGGCGTGCTGCTCCGATAAACGGCGGCATCGTCCTCGGCAAAATTGTTGTGTCCGCCAAGGATTTCGGCGTCGGTCTTGCCAATCAGTCCCCGGGCGGCATCTTTGTGATGGCCTCGGCCGCAGGGTTGGCAAACACATAGCGGCCCTGCCTGTCCTTGACAAAGACGATGTCCGAGGTGCCGGCATCACTGCATCGAGCAGATGGGTGGAATGGCGCCACTGCTGGGTGCTTTTCTCGACCTGCTGCTCGAGCGCGGCGTTGAGCAGCTGAATTTCCTGGTCGCGGCGCACGCGCTCGGTGATGTCGTGGGAGATGGTGAAAAAGCGCTTCTCGCCCTCGACCAGCTGGCAGGTGATGTGCACCTCCACGGGAAGCAGGAGCCATCCTTGCGCTGGTGCGTATTGGTGGCCACGGTGTGTTCACCGGGCTCCATTTTCTGCCACAGGGCCAGCAATTCATCGCGGGTGTAGTCCAGCGCAAAATCGGCCACGTTCAGGGCCATCAGCTCTGCCAGGCTGTAGCCCATCTCCCGGTAGGCCTGGCTATTGACATCCAGGATCCGGCCTTGCGTATCGGTCACAAAGAAGGCGTCCGAGAAATGGTCTAGCAAGTGGCGATACGGCGTATCTGGCATCGGTGATCCTGGTCAAAGAAAGCGCCACCTCAGGTGGCGGGCAGGGCTTTGGCATTGCGGGAGGCCATGCAAGCGCGGGCACGCCCAGGCCGCGGGTGCATTGTCGCGGCTTCGGGCAGGCATTTGCGCAGCCTCAAAGGCTAAATTCGTTTGGCGCTTTACGGGCAAACATTTACCTATTGTAGGAAGCGGGCCATAGTTTCTTGCGCTGGCGGAGAGCTGCCAGCCTGGTCCGCGTCAGTTTTGGGGCGAGCGGGTAGAATCAAAGGTTTGCAGGCTGTGGCTTACAGCCCTGGCGCCAGCCGTTTTTAGCCCGGGCTCCGCTAGCGGCTACACCTGGGCGCCTCCTTTGCCACGATTACTCAAGACTCCACCCTATGGCTTCCGCACTGACCGATAAACTCTCGCGCCTCGTCAAGGAAATGCGTGGCCAGGCCCGTATCACCGAATCCAACGTCCGGACATGCTGCGTGAAGTGCGCATGGCCCTCTTGGAGGCGGATGTGGCCTTGCCCGTGGTGCGTGACTTCATTGCCCGCGTCAAGGAAAAAGCGCTGGGCCAGGAGGTTCTGGGCAGCCTCAAGCCGGGCCAGACCCTGGTGTCGATCGTCAACAAGGAGCTGGCCGCCACGATGGGCGAGGGCGTGGCCGACATCAACTTGCAGGCCCAGCCGCCTGCGGTGATCCTGATGGCCGGCTGCAAGGTGCCGGTAAGACGACCACCACGGCCAAGCTGGCCAAGCACCTGATCGAGCGGCGCAAGAAAAAGGTGCTGACCGTCTCGGGTGACGTCTACCGCCCCGCCGCTATCGAGCAGCTCAAGACTGTGACCCAGCAGCGGCGCGGAATGGTTCCCCAGCACACCCGACCAAAAGCCGTTGGATATTGCCAACGCGGCGCTCGATTACGCCAAGAAGCACTACTTTGATGTGCTCCTGGTCGATACCGCCGGGCGCCTGGCCATCGACGAAGTGCTGATGACCGAAATCCAGCAATTGCATGCGGCCTTGAAACCGTCGAGACCTTGTTTGTCGTCGATGCGATGCAGGGCCAAGACGCGATCAACACTGCCAAGGCCTTCAAGGAGGCACTGCCGCTCACCGTATCGTGCTGACCAAGCTAGACGGCGACTCGCGCGGCGGTGCGGCGCTGTCGGTGCGCCAGATCACCGGCGCGCCCATCAAGTTTGCCGGTGTGTCCGAAAAACTCGACGGCCTGGAAGTGTTCGACGCCGAGCGCCATGCGCAGCGCTGCTGGGCATGGGCGATATCGTGGCCCTGGTCGAGCAGTCTCCAAGGGCGTGGACATGGAGGCGGCCCAGAGATGGCCGAGAAGATCAAGTCCGGCGACGGCTTTGATCTGAACGACTTCCTGGGCCAGCTCCAGCAGATGAAGCAGATGGGGGCCTGTCGACCCTGATGGACAAACTGCCCTCGGACTGGCGGCAAGGCTGGCAAGGTCGACATGGACAAGGCCGAGCGCGAAGTGCGCCGCAAGGAAGGCATCATCTGCTCGATGACCCCCTATGAGCGCGCCAAGCCCGAATTCATCAAGGCCACGCGCAAGAAGCGCATTGCCGCTGGCGCTGGCGTGCAGGTGCAAGAGGTCAACGCCTGCTCAACGAGTTTGGCCAGATGCAGCAGATGATGAAGAAGATGAAGGGCGGCGGCCTGATGAAGATGATGAAGAAGATGGGCGGCATGAAGGGCATGATGGGCGGCGCATGCCAAGCTGCCGTTCTAAGAACTGTTCAAAGTCTCTACGCAGCGCGTTGGAGTGCAATCGGATGAGTTCGAAGGGGTGGAGCGCAGCTTGCACCGG
>NZ_JBHRUZ010000031.1:0-18179 GCF_042647185.1 Comamonas sp. JC664 | reverse complement strand
ATTCGCAAGATCACCGAGCTGACGGCCAACCAGAACATCGTCACCAACGAGCTCGAGCGCAATGCCGAGCTGGCCGTGACCAAGAAGAACGTCGAGACCAAGGAAGCGATGCTGGCGCTCGAGCGCCAGCAGGCTGATGCCGAGGCGCGCCAGAAGCGCGAGATCGCCACCATCCAGGCGCGCGAGCAGGCCGAGACCCAGAAGGTGCAGGAAGAAGAGCGCCTCAAGGCCGAGCAGGCCCGTATCCAGACGCAGGAGCAGCTCGACATCCGCGAGGAAAACCGCCAGCGCGAAGTGGCGGTGGCCCAGCAGAACCGCGAGCGCGCGGTGGTGATCGAGATTGAAAAGGTCACCCGCGCCAAGGACCTGGAAGTGGTCTCGCGCCAGCGCGAGGTGGAGCTGCAGCGCATCGAGAAGGAAAAGGCCATCGAGGTCGAGAAGGCCAATATCGCCAATGTGATCCGCGAGCGCGTGGTGGTGGAAAAGGGCGTGGCCCAGGAAGAGGAGCGCATCAAGGAAGTGCGCGTGGTGTCCGAGGCCGAGCGCATGAAGCAGGTCACCGTGCTGACCGCCCAGGCCCAGGCCGAAGAAGACATGGTGCGCCAGGTCAAGAAGGCCGAGGCCGACGAGTCGGCATCGCGCCACAAGGCCGTCGAGGTGACCACCTTGGCCCAGGCCGAGCTGGAAGCGGCCGGCAAGACCGCCGAAGCCAAGAAGAAGATGGCCGAGGCCATCGAGGTCGAGCGCGCAGCGCCGGGCCTGGCGGACGCCAAGGTGCGCGAAGTGACGGCAGCGGCCATTGAGCGCGAGGGCATGGTGCAGGCCAAGATCATTGCCGAAAAGCTGATCGCCCAGGCGCGCGGCGAAGAGGAAAAGGGCCTGGCCGAAGTGCGCGTGATCGAGGCGCAGGCCGATGCCAACGAAAAGCTGGGCCTGGCGATGCCAAGGTGCTCGAAGAGCGTCTGATGGCACAGGCCCGTGGTGAAGCCCAGGTGGGCAACACCAAGGCAGTGGTGACCCGCGATGTCGGCCAGTCCGAAGCCGATGTGCTGCGCGACAAGCTGTTTGCCGAGGCCAAGGGTCTGACCGAAAAGTTCACGGCGCTCGCGTCGCTGTCCGACCAGGCCCGCTCGCACGAAGAGTTCCGCATGCAGCTGGAGAAGAACTTCGAGCAGCGCTGGCTGCGATCGAGGCGAACAAGACCGTGGCGCAGGAGCAGGCCGAGGTGCTGTCGGCCGCGCTGTCCAAGGCCAATATCGACATCGTCGGCGGCGGTGGCGACTTCTTCAACAACTTTGCCAAGGCGCTGTCGGTGGGCAAGGCGGTCGAGGGTGTCTCGGCCAAGAGCCCCATCGTGCAGGAGCTGCTGCAAAAGTTCATCGGCGGCAAGGGCCTGCCCACGGATGCACTGAGCAACCTGCTGGGCGGCGGCCAGGACAAGAAGAGCCTGCCGCCATCGGCGGCCGAATCCTGAGTCCAGGCCTTGGCCTAGCCCGCCTGGCCCGGCGGCGCCCTGTGCGCCGCTGGGCGGGCCACTCCCATCGCAGGCCCCAGCACCCGTGCTGGCCGGCCTTGCCCCACCGCATTCTCTGCCGCTCTAGCCATGTCCACTATCCCCACCAACCACCCACCGGACCGCTCTGCCGTTGACGACGCCGTCGCCAGCGGCGGCTCCTATGAAGTGCTGGCCAAGCGGCTCGATGCCCAGGGCCAGGCGCTGGAGACGCTGGCGCGCGAACTCAACGAAGCGCGGCTGGAGGAGTTTGGCCGCAGCCAGATGGAGGTCATCGCCCGCATGCGGGTGCGCACCGAAAACAACTGCCTGGGCCGCGACATCGCCCAGGTCGGCGGCTTTTTGCTGTTTGGCTACAACGTGTTCATGGGCCTCAAGCAGGAGACGCGCATCGAGGATGTGTTTGCGCTCTACCGCCTGCACGAGGGCGAGCAGGGCTACGAAGTCACGCCGGTCGAGCTCAAGGACAGCTTCCTGGGCATCCAGAGCTTTGTGCAGGATTTCCAGGAGCTCTACGCCTACTACAAGCACACCAAGCTGATGCAGCTGGCGGTGCGGGATGGCAAGCTGCTGGCCAGCTTCCAGATCGGCGAGCGCCTGGGCGATGTGCGGGTGTTCCGCTGGTCGGTCTCGCCCGATGGCCAGCAGATCCGTTACATCGACAACCGGGGCGAGCGCGACATCGAGCTGCCTGCCCCCCATGATTTTGAGTGGCAGCGCGTCGGCCGCGAGCACCTGGTGCAGGGCCGCCACCCGCACATCAATATCTTGGACAAGGTGTTTGTCGAGACGCTTGACGGCGACCTGACGATCAAGGTCGAGAACAACACCAATGACGGCCTGGGCATCTACCGCGAGCCGGTGCAGGAGAAGAACCAGTCGCTCGATGACGCGGTGTTTGAATACGCGGCCGTCGGCAGCCTGGTGTTGCTCAAGATCCTGCCCTACCGTGAGGACCAGTGGCGTTACCTGGTCTACAACACCTTGTCGCGCCAGGTGCTGCGCATGGATGCGATTGGCGCGGCCTGCATCCAGCTGCCCCAGGACACGGCATCATCTTCCCGGTGGCTACTATCTGCAAAACGGCGAACACCGCGCCTTCGAGCAGAACATGCAGGGCATGCGCTACCGCCGCAGCATCCGCTCGCCCAATGGCGAGGATGTGCTCTATGTGTTCTACGAGCCCGAGAGCGGGCGCATGGCGCTGTTCAAGTACAACCTGATCGAGCGGGCGCTGCAGCCGCCCCTGATCGGCCACGGCTATGCGCGCATGGACGATGGCCGCATTGTCATCTTTGCTGCCGAGAGCAATGAGGCCTCGCGCGTGCACCCGATGCAGCTGTGGCGCACGCCCTTTGCGTCGGACGACTATGCCGCGCGCCAGCCGCAAAAGGACAGCGTGCTGGGGCCGCATCGGCAATGCCGAGCTGGTCAGCGGCATCTCCGACCTGTACAGCGTGCGCAAGGAGATTGCCGCCACCGAGGTCTCGCTGCCGCGCTATGAGCGGCTGATCGACACGGCGCGGCGCCTCTTTGAGCGCTACCACTGGCTCAGCAGCCCGGGCATGCAGGCGCTGCATGAGAACCTTTTGGGCATTGTCGCCACCGGCGACGCGGTGCTCGACGAGTACGAAAAGGTCGAGAGCATCCGCCAGGCTCGGCCAAGGCCATGGGCGAGGTCAGCAGCCGCCATGCGCAGCTGCTCAAGCAGATTCGCCTGTCCGACGGCGACAGCATCGATGCCTATGTGGGGGCGCTGACCGATCTGGCCGCATTGCGCGGCCAGCTGCTGGCCACGCGCGAGCTGCGCTATGTGGATGCCGCAGCGATCGAGGCCATGGTGCAGACGGCCGAGGAGGCCCAGGCTGAAGTCTCGCAGCGCACGGCCGGCTTTATCGCCACCGACGCGGCCATGCAGCCCTATGTGGAGCAGCTGCAGGCGCTGGACCAGCAGGCCCAGGCAGCGACCACGGTGGTGCAGCTGGCCGAGCCGCTGGCGCAGATGGCCCAGATGTCGGCCGCGCTCGATCTGCTGTCCGAGCTGATGGGCAGCCTCAAGATTGACGACGCCACCCAGCGCACGGCGGTGGTGGACCGCATCTCGTCCATCTACGCCCGCTTGAACCAGGTGCGCGCGCGCGCCGAGCAGCGCAAATCCGGCCTGGGCAGCGCCGAGAACCTGGCCCAGTTTGCCGCGCAGCTGGCGCTGTTCTCGCAAAGCATCGTCAGCGGCCTGAACCTGGCCCAGACGCCCGAGAAATGCGATGAGCAGCTCGCGCGCCTCCTGGTGCAGCTCGAAGACATCGAGAGCCAGTTTGGCGAGCATGCGCAGTTTCTCTCGGACATCATCGCCAAGCGCGAAGAGGTGCTGGAGACTTTCGAGGCGCGCAAGCAGTCCTTGCAGGACGAGCGCCAGCGCCGCGCCCAGGGCGTGCTCGATGCCGCGCTGCGCATTGTGCAAGGCCTGCCCAAGCGCACCGAAAAGATCGCCAGCCCAGAGGCACTGCACGCGTTCTTTGCCGGCGACCCGCTCATTGCCAAGCTCAAGGAATTGGCCGGGCGCCTGCGCGGCGAGTTGCAGGACCCCGTCAAGGCCGATGACATCGACAGCCGCATCAAGTCGCTGCGCGACCAGGCCTTCCGCGCGCTGCAGGACCGAACCGACCTGTACGAGGGCGATGGCAAGCTGATCCGCCTGGGCCGCCACCGTTTCTCGGTGGGCAACCAGGATCTGGACCTGACCTTGCTGCCGCGCGACGGCCAGCTCTACCTGCACCTGGTGGGCACCGAGTACTTCGAGCCGGTGGACAATGCCGAGCTGGCCGGCCTGCAGGCCTACTGGGATGCCTCGTCGCCGGCCGAATCGGCCGAGATGTACCGGGGCGAGTACCTGGCGCTGGAGGTGGTGCAGTCCGTGCGTGCCGGGCGCGAAGGCTGGAGCCAGGACCGCCTGCGCCAGCTCCTGCCCGATGGCGAGGCGCTGACCCAGGCGATCCGCGAGTTTTCTGCGCCGCGCTACCGCGACGGCTATGAGCGCGGCATCCACGACCATGATGCGGCCGCCATCTTGCAGGCGCTGGTGCCGCTGGCCGATGGCGCCGGGGTGCTGCGCCATGCGCCGCAGGCACGCAGCCTGGCGCTCTTGTTCTGGAGCCAGCAGGCCCATATCCAGCAGCCCCAGCTGGCCAGCAGCATTGCACGCTGGCCCGAGCGCGCGCAGCAGGCCCAGGCCATGCAGCAGCTGTTGGGTAGCGAGGCCGAGCGCCTGGCGCTGCAGACCGACATCATGGCCCAGCTGCGCGCCTTTGCGCAGGACCAGGGCCTGCTCGATGCGCTGCTGCGCGCCGACCCGGCCAGCCCCTTGCTGGCAGCGGCAGCGCCCGATGCGGGAGAGTGGGACAGCGAGGCCGACAACCTGCTGCGCGCCGCCGCCGATTACCTGCAGGCCGAGCTGGCGCACAAGGCGCTGCGCTTCCATTTCTCGGGCGCCAGCCAGGCGGTGGTGGCCGCCTTGCAGCAGGCGCTCAAGGCCGGCCCCAAGGAAGGACTGCACTGGGCCGATCTGCAGCGCTACTGGGCGGGCGGCGAGGCGGGCCAGGCCAGCCGCGAGCGCGGCGCCGCACCGCTGGCCCAGCGCTGGCGTAGCGCGCTGCACTGGCTGCAGACAGTGGCCCAGGCCGCCCCCGAGGCCGAGCGTGCCGCCTGGCTGCCTTACTGCAGCGAAGCGGCCGCCTGGCTGGTCTGCCAGAGCGAGCTGCCGCACCAGGTCAGCAATGTGGATCTGCGCTGCGAGGTGCTGGGCCTGCTGGGCCAGCATGGCCGGGTGGATGCCGGCCGCATGTCCATCCAGCTCGACGAGCTGACCACGCGTGCGGCGCGCCACTACCGCCGCTACCTGCCGCAGTGGGAGCGCTACCAGGCGCTGCGCCAGCAGCTGCTGGGCGAGTACCGCGCGCGCTTCCGGCTCGAGGAGTTCAAGGCCCGGCCGCTGTCGTCCTTTGTGCGCAACCGGCTCATCAACGAGATCTACCTGCCGGTGATTGGCGACAACCTGGCCAAGCAGATCGGCGTCGTGGGCGAGAACAAGCGCACCGACCAGATGGGCCTGCTGATGATGATCTCGCCGCCCGGCTACGGCAAGACCACCTTGATGGAGTACGTGGCCAACCGCCTGGGTCTCATCTTCATGAAGATCAACGGCCCGGCGCTGGGCCACTCGGTGCGCTCGCTCGACCCGGCCCAGGCGCCCGATGCGACGGCGGCCAAGGAGCTCGAAAAGCTCAACCTCGCGCTGGAGATGGCCAACAACGTGATGCTGTATATCGACGATATCCAGCACACGCATCCGGAGTTCTTGCAGAAGTTCATCTCGCTGTCCGATGGCACGCGCCGCATCGAAGGGGTGTGGAGGGGCCAGACCAAGACCCATGACATGCGCGGCAAGCGCTTTTGCGTGGTCATGTCCGGCAACCCCTATACCGAGTCGGGCGAGGTCTTCAAGATCCCCGACATGCTGGCCAACCGCGCCGACATCTACAACCTGGGCGATGTGCTGGGCGGCATGGATGAGGTCTTCAAGCTCAGCTATATCGAAAACAGCATGACCTCGAACGCGGTGCTCGCGCCGATGGCCACGCGCAGCCTGCAGGATCTGTACCTGCTGCTCGACCGGGTGCAGGGCAAGGAGGTGTCGGCCAATGCGCTGTCGCACGACTATGCGGCCGCCGAGCTGCGCGAGATGGAGGCGGTGCTCCAGCGCATGCTGCAGGTGCGCGAGCTGGTGTTTAAGGTCAACCAGCAGTACATCCACAGCGCCGCGCAGGACGACAGCTACCGCACGGAGCCGCCTTTCAAGCTGCAGGGCAGCTACCGCAACATGAACAAGCTCGCCGAGAAGATCACCCCGGTGATGAACGATGCCGAGATGGCGCAGATGCTGAGCGACCATTACCAGGGCGAGGCGCAGATGCTGACCGGCGGCGCCGAGGAGAACCTGCTCAAGCTCGCCGAGCTGCGCGGCAGCGCCGATGCGCAGGCCCAGGCGCGCTGGGCCGAGATCAAGGCCCAGTTCCAGCGCCAGCAGGCCGCAGGTGGCGCCAATGCCGATGCGGCCACCCGCGTGACGACCCAGCTGGTCGACCTGGTCGCCGCTACGCGTGCGATGGCCCAGGCACAGCAGGACCGCCACCAGGGTGACAGCGCCGCGCAAGAGGGCCTGCAGCGCATGCTGGCGCAGTGGGGCCAGGCGCAAACGGCCGTGGGCCAGTCGCTCGACGGCATTCGCCAGGCGGTGCTGGACAGCGCGCCGGCGCCGCAGCTCGCGCGCCACGCTGATGCACCGCCGCTGGACCTGGCCGTGCAGCAGCTGGGCCAGCTGGTGCTGCAGTCGCTGCAGCCGGTGGTCGAGCACCTGGACCAGAGCCGGCGCCAGCAGCTGGGGCTGCACCGCGTGCTGATGCAGGTCGCCACCCGCATGCAAGAGCAGATCGACCAGCAGCGCGCCGGCCGCCAGCCGCTGCAGGCCACCTTGCAGGCCGACGATATCGACAAGGCCTTTGACCGCATGCAGGATAGCCGGCCACCGCGCTGAGCATCCCAGCGTCCCTGGCAACTGCAGCCACTACCGCCGCGGCCACCGCCAGGGACGTTGAAAGCATTGTTATCAGGTGCAAGCAGCGCCCTTGTCCTAGCCTCCGGGGAGGGCGCATACCGATACACTGTGCCGATGCGAGCCTCCCCCCTCTCTTTCTCTGCCCGCCAGGGTCTGCCACGCTGGTGGTTGCCGGCCCTGTGGCTGCTGCTGTGCGCATGCCTGCTGCCCTCGGCAGCGACGGCACAGTCGCTGACCTCGCTGGCGGGCCTGGGGGGCAGTTCATCGAGCAGCAGCGATGAAGAGCGCGCCATCCAGGCGCAGCGCGAGGCCACCACCACGGCCGAGCAGGAGGCCGATGCGCTGACCCAGTCGCTCGAGCGCCTGCGCAGCCGCGTGCAGACCCCCGCGGGCGCGCCCCCCGCACCGCTGAGTGACCAGGAGCTGGGCCAGATACAGACGCGCTGGGAAGAGCGTGTACCCGCCAATGCCAGCCAGGAAGTGCTGGAAAAGCTACTGACCGACGAGCGCGAGGCGATTGCCGCGCTCAAGGCCGGCATCGAGAAATCGGCGGCCGAACAGGCCAACCTGGTGGCCCAGCCCGGCAATGGCCGCAGCGACCTGGCCAGCCTGCAGCAGCGCGTGCAGGAGACCGCGACGCCGGTGACGGCCGAGCCGGGAGAGTCGAAGGCGCTGACCCAGGCGCGCCAGCAGCGCCGCAGCGCCGAGCACCGCCGCGCCACGCAGGAGCTGGCACTGCGCCAGGAAGAGCAATCGACGATCGAGACCCGCCAGCGCCTGCTCGATGTGCAACTGCAGACCCAGCGCCGCGAGCTGCTCGAGCGCACGCCGCGCGTGGCTTGGCTCAACCAGCGCATTGCCGACCGCGCCCGCCAGCAGCTCGAGCAGCAGGTGCAGCAAACGCAGGCGGCCGAGAACGACACGGCCGAGGCCTCGGCCGCCGTGCGCGAGCTGGCGCAGCAAAACAGCGCGCTGGCCGCCCAGATCCTGGCGCACAACGACCGCCTGGTCAAAGAGCGCCAGGACCTGGCCAGCGACGAATACCGCCAAAGCCAGCTGGCCTCGGCCTTGCGCGACACGCAGGCGCGCCTGCGCCTGGGCGGCAGCGCCTCGGTGGGCCAGTGGCTGTGGAAGCAGCGCGTGGCGCTGCCCACCGTCAACACCATCCAGTCGCGCCGCAAGGCCACGTTGCGGCAGCTGGCCGAGCTGCGGCTGGCGCTGTTCAATGCCAGCGAGCGGCGCTTCAGCCTCAACGGCACGGCCACGGTGGCGGCAACTCGGGCATGACTACGCGCGGCAGTGCCCAGAGCACAGCCTTGTGGACCAAGCAGGCCGCGCTGATTGACCAGCTCCAGCCCTTGCTGCTGCGGCGCATTGCGGTGCTGGAGCAGACCGATGCGGCGCTGCAATCGACCTTGAACAGCGGCAACGCGCTGCGCCAGGTGATGGACAAGGAGCTGCTGTGGTTCCCCAGCCATCTGGCGATGGGCGGCGCCTGGCTGGACGAATGGCGCTCGGTGCTGCGCAGCTCGGACGGTGCGCCCCTGGAGCAGGGCGCGAGCGCCTCGCCCTGGAACACCGCGCGGGCGCTGGGCGCGAGCATGCTGCGCAACCTCTGGATCTATGCCGGTATCTTTGCCGGCGTGCTGCTGCTGCTGGGCCTGCGCCGCTATGCCTTGCAAAAGCTGCAGGCGATTGCCACGCAGGTGGACAATTTCTCGCAGGACCACTTTGGCCTGACCTTGATGGCGCTGGGCTGGAGCCTGCTGTATGCGCTGCCCTGGAGCTTTGCCACGGCCGCCCTGGGCACCTTGCTGCAATCGACGGCAGCGCCGGTGGCGCTCGAGCCGCTGGGCCAGGCGCTCGAGCAGCTGAGTGCCTTTGTCTTTGTCGTGACCCTGCTCAACGTGCTGTTCCGCCCCTGCGGGCTGGCGGTGGCGCATTTTGGCTGGCCGCGCGAGCGCGTGCAGGTGCTGCGCCAGATGGTGCTGCGCGCCACCTGGCTGATCGTGCCCATCGATCTGCTGGGCGGCCTGGCCTTCTTCAGCCACGATGATTCGGCGATCAGCACCTGGGGCCGCATGTGCCTGCTGGTGCTGACCCTGGGCCTGGGCTGGATGGCCTTGCGCTACCTGCGTCAAAGCCTGCGCAAGCAGCGCCCGGGCCTGCGCTGGAGCCAGGTGGTGAGCGTGGCCGTGCTGCTGGTGCTGGCCGTGACCCTGGTGGGCATCGGGCTGGGCTATGTCTACACCGCCACCGAGGTGATCCAGGCGTTGCTGAGCAGCTTTGTGTTCCTGGCGGCGGCCGAGGTGCTGGTCAGCCTGCTGCGGCGCTGGCTGCTGCTGGGCGAGCGCCGCCTGGCGCTCAACCGCCTGCGCGCCGCTGCGCTGCAGCGCCAGGCGGCCAATGCGGCAGCGGCTGCCGATGCCGCCACTGGCAGCCCCGCCCCGGCCAACAACAATGCCGCCGATGAGCAAAGCCAGATGGCGCTGGTCACCGTCAGCACGCAGGCACACCGCCTGCTGGGCCTGCTGCAGCGGGTGCTGGTGGCGCTGAGCCTGGTGTACGCCTGGTCGCCGGTGCTGCCAGCGCTGCTGCGCTTTGAGGGCGTGGTGCTGTGGTACACCACCAATACCGAGGCCAGTGGCATTGCGCGCCCCGCGCCGGTGAGCCTGATGGACCTGCTGGTGGGTGCGCTGATCTTGCTGATGACCTTCAGCCTGACGCGCAACCTGCCCGGCCTGGTCGAGGTGGTGTTCTCCGGCACGCGCCGGGTCAGCAGCTCGGACCGCTACACGATGGCGACCCTGGCGCGCTACGGCATCACGATTGCCGGCACGGTCAGCGCGCTGTCCTTGCTGGGGCTGCGCTGGAGCCAGCTGCAGTGGATGGCCGCCGCGCTGACCGTGGGTCTGGGTTTTGGCCTGCAGGAGATTTTTGCCAACTTTGTCTCGGGCCTGATTCTGCTGGTCGAGCGGCCCTTCCGGGTCGGCGATGTGATCACCATCAACCAGCACACCGGCACCGTCACCCGCATCCGCACGCGCGCCACCACGGTGCTGGATTTCGACAACCAGGAAATCGTCATCCCGAACAAGACCTTCATCACCGGCCAGGTGACCAACTGGACCTTGAGCGACGATGTGACGCGCCTGATCATCGATGTCTCGGTTGCGCACGGCAGCGACCCGGGCGAGGTGCAGCGCATGCTGCTGGCCATTGCGGCCGAGCACCCCAAGGTGCTGCGCGAGCCCGAGGCCAACTGCTGGTTCATGGCGCTCGAAGGCCAGGGCCAGAAGTTCGAGCTGCGCGTCTATGTGGGTGCGGTGGACGACCGCCTGCCGGTGCGCAACGACCTCAACCGCAGCATCAACGCGCGGCTGAAGGCAGCCGGCATTGCGGTGGCCTTCCCGCAGATGGACATCCATGTGCGCGACCTGCCGCCCGCCCCCGCTGCGCCGCAAGAAGCCCCGGGCGCTTAAGGTGTTTGGGAGGCTGCCTGCACCAGCGCCACAAAGCGCTTGGCGGCCAGGCCCATCGGGTGCTCCTTGGACCAGACCACATCCACATAGAGCTGGGCGCCATTGCTGAGGTTGGCAAACTCCATCGCCACCAGAGCGCCCGACTGCAGCAGCGGTGCCACCAGCGGCTGGGGCAGCCAGCCCCAGCCAATGCCGGCGCTGACCATCTGCAAGGCAGCCACATGGTTGTCGGTGCGCCAGACATCGCGGGCGTAGACCAGGCGCTCATGGTCCAGCGACCAGTCGCGGCTGGCAACGATGATCTGGCGCGTATTGGTCAGGTGGTGCTCGCGCAGCTGGGGCCGGGCGGCCTCGCCGGCGCAGGCGCCTGGACCAGCGCCTGCATCAGCGGGTGGCTGGGGGCGATGACGGCCAGCAAGGTCTCGGTCGCCACTTCCTGAAAACCTTCGCGGCCGTCCAGGCTCGGCCGCTCAAAGACCAGTGCCAGCTGCGCGCGGCCGCTGTGCAGCATGGTCAGCGCATCGGCCTGGGGGGCCGTGAGCACCTCGACGGCCAGCTGCGGGTACTCCTGCGCCAGCGCGGCCAGTGGCGCAGCCCAGGGGGCTGAGAGCAGCTCCGGCGCCATCACCAGGCTCAGCCGCGATTCCAGCCCTTGCTCCAGCGCCAGCGCATGGGCGTTGAGCTGCTGCAGCTGCGCGGCCAGCAGGCGCGCCTGCGGCTCCAGCGCCAATGCGGCGGGCAGCGGTCGGGGCTCGCGCCCTTCGCGGGCAAACAGCGGCATCTGCAGCTCGGCCTCGAGCTGGGCGATCTGCATGCTGACGGCCGAGGGCACCTTGCCCAGCGCCGGGCTGCGGCCGAGAAGCTGCCATGGTCGAGCACGGCCAACAGGGTCTGGATCGTGTCCGAGTCAAAGGGGGCGAAGGCACTGCGCATTGATGTATCAATTTTTCTGAAAGATTCTGACTTATGTTATCAGTTCATGACACATAAGATAGCGCCCCATGTCAGTTCAAAAAATACACAACAGCCCTTGGTCGCTGCAGGGGCCGATGCGGCGCGTGGTCTATGTGGCCCTGTACGAGGCCATCGCCATCGTGGCCGCCACGGCAGGCCTGTCGGCTCTGTCGGGCCAGGGCGCTGCGCACTCCGGTGTCGTAGCCGCCGCCTCGTCGGCCATCGCGATTCTGTGGAACGTGGTCTGGAACCATTTGTTCGAGCGCTGGGAAGCTACCCAACCCACCCGTGGGCGCGGGCTGGGCCGCCGCATTGCGCATGCGCTGGGCATGGAAGGCGGTCTCGTCTTCATGCTCGTGCCGCTGTTTGCCTGGTGGTTCGAGGTCAGCCTCTGGGATGCGCTGGTGATGGACATCGGCCTGCTGCTGTTCTTCCTGGTCTACACCTTTGTCTTCAACTGGTCGTTTGACCGCCTGTTTGGCCTGCCGCAATCGGCACAGTAGGGGTCTGAAAACGCAACGGGGCGCCGTGTTATCACTGGCGCCCCGTTGCTGTTAATGGCTGTGCTTTAGCGCAACCAGGCAATCATCAGCTGCAGCACAAAGGCATTGATGATGTCGATAAAGAACGCACCTACCAGCGGCACGATCAGGAAGGCCTTGTGCGAGGGCCCATACTGGCTGGTGATGGCCTGCATATTGGCCACAGCGTGGGCGTGGCGCCCATGCCAAAGCCGCAGTGGCCGGCGGCCAGCACGGCGGCGTCGTAGTTGCGACCCATCGTGCGGAAGGTGATGAAGACGGCAAACAGCGCCAGCGCCACGGTCTGCACCGCCAGGATGAGCATCAGCGGCCCGGCCAGATCGGCCAGCTCCCAGAGCTTGAGCGACAGCAGCGCAATGGCCAGGTAGATCGACAGGCCGGCGTTGCCAAAAACATCGATGGCGCGGTCAAACACTTTGAAGCCAAAGCCGTAGTCGAGCACATTGCGGATCACCACGCCGCCGCCCAGGGCCCAGACAAAGGTGGGCAGCTGCAGCATCGTGCCCTGGGTGGCGCTGGTCATGAACTCGGCAAAGGCCAGGCAGCCGGCAAACAGCGCCAGGGTCTCGATGGCGGCCTCGGCGGTGATCAGGCGCGGGGCGGTGTTGGGCGTCTCGAAATTGGCGACCTGGCTGCTGTCGTTGCCTGGGGTGTGCTCACTCACTTCCTTTTCAGCCAGCGTGCGTGGCTGGGCCAGCTGGTGGCGCGTGATCAGGCGCTTGGCCAGAGGGCCGCCCAGCAGGCCGCCGATGACCAGGCCAAAGGTGGCGCAGGCAATGCCCAGCGCGGTGGCGCCGCTCAGGCCGTATTGGTTCTCCAGCACCGAGCCCCAGGCGCCAGCGGTGCCGTGGCCGCCCAGCAAGGTGATCGAGCCCGCGACCAGGCCAATGAGCGGATCCAGCCCCAGCAAGGTGGCCAGGCCCACGCCGACACCGTTTTGCACAAAGATAAAGGCGACGATGACGCCCAGAAACACCACCAGGCCCATGCCGCCTTCGCGCAGCTTGGCAAAGTTGGCGCTCAGCCCGATCGACGAGAAGAACACCAGCATGAAGCTGGTCTGCATGCCGGTGGCAAAGGCCAGGGTCAGGCGGTGGCCTGGTGCAGCGCAAAGATAAGGGCGGCCACCACCAGGCCGCCGGAAACGGGCTCGGGGATGTTGAAGTCGCGCAGGAAGCGGATGTGCCGCGTCAGCCACTTGCCCAGCAAGAGCACGAGGACGGCAAAGATCAGGGTGTAGTAAGCACTGAAACTCAGATGCAAGGGAATTCTCCTCAAAGTGCAGGTCTGGACCTGTTTGAAAACAGAAAGCCGGTGTTGCCTATGGGTTGGCGTTGTTTGCCGGCAAAGCGCTGCAATATGGGTGAATGCCGAAGCATCGTCTGATTGAATAGGGCTATAACCAACAATGGTGAATGGTGTTTTTGGCTATGGACAAGCCCCTCTGCCTGTGCTTTGGCGCCCGGCCTGGCTTAAAATGCAGGGCCTTGTTCCAAGGAGCGCTGCAGCAGGCCGGTGGTACCCCCATCGCAGGCCTGTCAGGCTTGGGGCAGGTCGACGGGCATGCCGCGCATGGCCCGCATCAACGGCGCTCACCTGTTCTGTCTCTGTTTTCTGGTTTTCACAGGTGAGCCCCATGTCCGCGTCTGCTGCCCCCGTTTCCGTTCCTCCCATGCGCCTGTCGGGCCTGGAGCCCGTGTTTGTTGGCGAGGACAGCCTGTTTGTCAACGTCGGTGAACGCACCAACGTGACGGGCTCCAAGGCCTTTGCGCGCCTGATCCTGAACGAGCAGTACGAAGAGGCGCTGGCCGTTGCGCGCCAGCAGGTGGAAACGGCGCCCAGGTGATCGATGTGAACATGGACGAGGCCATGCTCGACAGCAAGGCCGCGATGGTGCGTTTTCTGAACCTGATCGCCTCCGAGCCCGATATCGCCCGCGTGCCCATCATGGTCGACAGCTCCAAATGGGAGGTGATCGAGGCGGGGCTGCGCTGCATCCAGGGCAAGGGCATCGTCAACTCCATCTCGATGAAAGAGGGCGTGGACGAGTTCAAAGCGCATGCGCGCCTGGTCAAGCGCTATGGCGCCGCCGCCGTGGTCATGGCCTTTGACGAAAAAGGCCAGGCCGATACCTACGAGCGCAAGATCGAGATCTGCGAGCGCGCCTACCGCATCCTGGTTGACGAGGTCGGTTTCCCGCCCGAGGACATCATCTTCGACCCCAACATCTTTGCCGTGGCCACCGGCATCGAAGAGCACAACAACTACGGCGTGGACTTCATCGAGGCGACGCGCTGGATCAAGCAGAACCTGCCCGGCGCCAAGGTGAGCGGCGGCGTATCGAACGTGTCGTTCTCGTTCCGCGGCAACGACCCGGTGCGCGAGGCGATCCACACGGTGTTCCTGTACCACGCAATCCAGGCGGGCATGGACATGGGCATCGTCAACGCCGGCATGGTCGGCGTCTATGACGACCTCGAGCCGGTGCTGCGCGAGCGCGTCGAAGACGTGGTGCTCAACCGCCGCCCCGACGCCGGCGAGCGCCTGGTCGAAGTGGCCGACAGCGCCAAGAGCGGTGCCAAGGACGACAGCAAGAAGCTCGAATGGCGCGGCACGCCCGACAGCCCCAAGACGGTGAATGAGCGCCTGTCGCATGCGCTGGTGCATGGCATCACCGACTTCATCACCGAAGACACCGAAGAGGCCTACCAGGCCATCGTCGTGCAAGGCGGCGGGCGCCCGCTGCATGTGATCGAAGGGCCGCTGATGGACGGCATGAACATCGTCGGCGACCTGTTTGGCGCCGGCAAGATGTTCCTGCCCCAGGTGGTCAAGTCGGCCCGCGTGATGAAGCAGGCCGTGGCCCACCTGGTGCCCTATATCGAAGAGGAAAAGCGCCAGCAGGAAGCGGCGGGCATGGACGTGTCGAGCAAGGGCAAGATCGTCATCGCCACCGTCAAGGGCGATGTGCATGACATCGGCAAGAACATCGTCACCGTGGTGCTGCAGTGCAATAACTTCGAGGTCATCAATATGGGCGTGATGGTGCCCTGCCACGAGATCCTGGCCCGTGCCAAGGCGAGGGCGCGGACATCATTGGCCTGTCGGGCCTGATCACGCCCAGCCTCGAAGAGATGCAGTATGTGGCCGGCGAGATGCACAAGGACGACTATTTCCGCATCAAGAAAATTCCGCTGCTGATTGGCGGCGCCACTGCTCGCGCGTGCACACGGCGGTGAAGATTGCGCCCAAGTACGAAGGCCCGGTGCTTTACGTGCCCGATGCTTCGCGCAGCGTGAGCGTGGCCCAGAGCCTGCTGGGTGAGAACAAGGACCGCTACCTGCAAGAGGTGGAGGCCGACTACGACAAGGTGCGCACCCAGCACGCCAACAAGAAGAAAACGCCGCTGTGGACCTTGGCCCAGGCCCGCGCCAATGCCACCCGGTGGATTTTGCCGCGCACCCGCCCGTCACGCCCCGCGTGCTGGGCCGCCGCGTGTTCAAGAACTTTGACCTGGCCGAGATCGCCCAGTACATCGACTGGGGTCCATTCTTCCAGACCTGGGACCTGGCCGCCGTACCCCGCCATCCTCGACGATGAGGTGGTCGGTGTGGAGGCGCGCAAGGTGCTGGCCGATGCCCAGGCCATGCTCAAGAAGATCATCGAAGGCCGCTGGCTGCAGGCCAATGGCGTGATGGGCCTGTTCCCCGCCAACCGCGTGGGCGACGACATCGTGTTCTACACCGACGAGTCGCGCAGCACCGAGCTGCTGACCTGGTACGGCATGCGCCAGCAAACCGAGAAGCAGGCGGTGGACAACGTGATGCGCCCCAGCCGCTGCCTGGCCGACTTTGTGGCCCCCAAGGAATCGGGCATCGGCGACTACGCCGGCCTGTTTGCCGTCACGGCTGGCATTGGCGCCGAGAAAAAGGACAAGGAATTTGAAGCCGCACTGGACGACTACAGCGGCATCATGTTCAAGGCCCTGGCCGACCGCCTGGCCGAAGCCTTTGCCGAATGCCTGCACCTGCGCGTGCGCCAAGACCTGTGGGGCTATGCCGCCGATGAGCAGCTGAGCAACGAGGAACTCATCAAGGAAAAATACCAGGGCGTGCGCCCCGCCCCCGGCTACCCCGCCTGCCCGGACCACACCGCCAAGATCGACCTGTTCAAGGCGCTGGATGCCGCCGATATCGGCATGCACCTCACCGAGAGCCTGGCCATGTTCCCCGCCTCCAGCGTCAGTGGCTTCTACCTGGGCTACCCCGAAGCCGTCTACTTCAATGTCGGCGAAATCGGCGAGGACCAGCTGGCCGATATGGCCCAGCGCCGGGGCATGGACATCGAGGTCCTGCGCCGCGCGCTGGCGCCGAATCTGGCGTAAATACAATCCTTAGGTTGTAAAACGGAAATACAAACTACGATTTGTATTTCAGAAATACAGCCTATAATTTGTAAATCACAAATACAGCGTATAGTGTGTTTTTCTGCTGCTTGCAGAGGAGCGCGCCATGGACGAATTCACCGTACGCACGACGGCACAGCTGCCGACGCTGCTCAAAGCCTTTCGCAAGACGGCCAAGCTGACCCAGGCGGATGTGGCCACGCGTCTGGGGGTCACCCAGCAGACGGTCTCGGCCATGGAGCGCAATGCCGAGTCGGTCAGCGCTGAACGCTTGATGAAGCTGATGGGCATCCTGGGCGTGGATCTGGTATTGCGCGCCCGCCCGGCCACGTCTCCGGACACCGGCCGTGAACTGCAGACACTGGATAGCTGGTAAGCCATGCGCAGCGTTGGCCATAACAAAGCCCTGGGCCTGTGGATGAACGGCCACCGTGTCGGGACATGGCGCGTAGAGGCGGGTAGCGATGTTTTGCAGTACGACGACGCCTGGGTGCGTGATGTGGCTCTGCGCCGGCCCTTGTCCTTGTCACTGCCCTTCACACCGGGAAATGGTCCGCACAAAGGCGAGGCGGTGCGCTTTTATTTCCAGAACCTGCTGCCGGACAACGAGCAGATTTTGGAGCGCATCGCGCGCCGCTACAAAGTAGGCGCTACAGACCCCAATGCGCTGTTGCAGAAATTGGCAGAGACTGCGTTGGCGCCTTGCAGATCCTGCCCGCTGGTGAGGCGCCCCCGAAGAACCGGAGATGCAGTACGAGGTGCTGAGCGAGGCGGACGTGGCGCGCCTGGTTCGCGCCGTGGTGAACCCGACGCAGTCTGGCGATGGCGGTCTGGATGACGACGATTTCCGGATCTCGATTGCCGGGCGCAGGAGAAAACCGCGCTGCTTTACTGGGCCGGCCAATGGTGCAGACCCCTGGGTGCAACACCGACTTCACACATCCTGAAATTGCCGCTGGGTCTGATTGGCAATATGCAGATCGACATGCGCCACTCGGTAGAGAACGAATGGCTGTGTTCGAAGCTGGTGGCCGCCTTTGGGATTCCGATTGCGCCCTGCGACGTGCTGCGCTTTGAAGACCAGAAGGTGTTGGCCGTTGAACGCTTTGACCGGAGCGTATGGAAGGAGAAGGTCCTGGTACGGATCCCGCAGGAGGACATGTGCCAGGCCAGTGGTGTCTCGCCCATTCTCAAATACGAGAGTGATGGCGGGCCCGGCGTCGATACCATCATGGACTTGCTGGCGAGATCCAAAAGTCCGGGGACAGACCGGTTCCAGTTCTTTATGGCACAGCTGTTGTTTTGGATGCTGTGTGCCACTGACGGCCATGCCAAGAACTTCAGCATCTTTTTGCGGCCCCAGGGCGTGTTCGAGATGACGCCGCTGTATGACGTGCTCTCGGCCTACCCCATTTGGGGAGCCGGGCCTGGCAAGTTGTCGCCCCACAAGGCGCGCATGGCCATGGCCGTGCGTTCCAAAAATGCGCACTGGAACATGAACAAGATCATGCGCTGCCACTGGGAGGCTGTGGGCGAGCGCTATGGCATCCGCTCGCCCCAAGGCTTGGATGTGCGAGCAATCATCGACCAAGTGGTGGAGATGACACCGGACGTGATTGCCCGCGCCGAAAAGCAACTACCCCCTGACTTTCCGCAGAGCGTGTCATACGGC
>NZ_JBHRUZ010000030.1:0-16639 GCF_042647185.1 Comamonas sp. JC664 | reverse complement strand
CACATTGAAACGGCGACAGTGGATTCGGCGTTGGCGTTTTTGCAGAGGAGCGGCTTGGCGTCGGCGCCGGTGCTGCTGCGTTAAGCCGCAGAGAGCGGCGCCGTCCAGACCGCGCAGTCGCGGCCCTGGGCCTTGGCTTGGTAAAGGGCCAGGTCCGCTTCACGCAGCAGGTCTTCGAGGCTGTCGCCGTGCTGCAGTGTTTGCTTGTAGGCCAGGCCGATGCTAAGCGTGGCCTGCAGCGGCTCGTGGTGCGCCGTCAGAAAGCGGCCGCTGCGCACGGTATGGCAGAGGCGCTCGGCAATGGCGGTGGCGTCTTCAAAGCTGATATGGGGTAGCACCACGGCGAACTCTTCGCCACCGATGCGGCCGAGCACATCCTGCGGGCGCAGCGATTCGGTCAGCACCTGGCTGACATCGCGCAGCAGACGGTCGCCACTGGCATGGCCGTGGTTGTCGTTGACGCGCTTGAAATGGTCCAGGTCCAGCATCAGCACCGCCGCCGAACTGCCTTCATGGGTCAGGCGCTTGAGCAGCGCATGGCTGGCCTGCACAAAGCCATTGCGGCTAAGCACATCGGTCAGGCTGTCGTGGTGGGCCTGGTAGCGCATTCGGTGCAAGAGCTCGGCGCGTGCGGCGTGCGAGCCCGCCACCGACAGCGGCCCCAGGATCAGCATCGTGATGCCCAGGCGCAGACTGGCCACATCGAGCACATTGGCCGGGATAAAGCCCACGATGTTGGAGATCACGATCACCTTGGTCACAAACACCACCATGGTGATGATGGCGGTGGTCAGGATCGGTAGGACAGCGCGCACCACAGCAGCGCGGGCAGCGAGAACACCAGCGAGCCGACCTTGTTGCCCACCATGTAGCTGGTCATCTCCAGGCCGACCACGGCCAGCGCGGGCAGCAGTTTCAAGGCCCAGGATTGGCGCTCTTGCTTTGCGCCGCTGCTGCGTGCCGAGGGCAGCGCCAGCAGGAACGGCAGCAGCACCATCGCGTTCATCCATTCGCCGGTCCACCACATCAGCAGCCCCTGGCGCATCGACAGATCAAAGGCCCAGGCGCTGATGGGCCCGCCAATGGCCGCCGATACCAGCGATGCCATGCCGCTGGCAAAGAACACCAGCAAGGCGGAATACTGGCCCTCCATCTGCAGATCGCGCTGGATTGCCGGCGCAGAAACAGCCAGCCGCAGGCGGCGCCGCACAGGTTGGCGGTGGTAAAGCCAGGGACAGCCACAAGGAGGTACCGGTGATCAGATCGGCCAGCACAAAGCTGGCAAAAAGGGCAGCGAGCCCCACAGGCCGCATCAGGCGCGGGTAGCGCAGCAACAGCACCAGCACGATCTGGTTGGCAGGCCAGAACACCGAGAGGTAGCCGAGCGGTCGCAGCAAGATGCCCACCATCGCCGCCGCAAACACCGCCAAGCTGGCGCAGAGCAGCAAGCGACCGCTATGGGGTTGCTCCAAGGGATGGACGGACGACGCGGTCGGCATGGGAATGAGGGAGGATGGGCGAAATATACCCGCTCACCTGCCAAGCCATGGGCCCAACCCCGTGGGCCAGTCACGCATTGGCAGGTGGGCAATTGCAGCCGCAAGGTCGCGGCAGACTGAAGTTTTTATGAGCTAATAAACTCATTCATTTACTGTTGCTTCCAAAAAAGGAGCTAACAATTCATGCCAGTGGCGCCTATAGCAGGAACATGCCGCTGAGGACTGGTGCTGTGGTGGCCGCTGGATGGGGCTTGGCAGTGGGCGCTCAGCACAAGATGGCCCTGTCTCGTACTTTACGCTGGGGCTGTCAAGCGTGGCGTGGCATTGTCTCGTGGCCCCCACGCTTTGCCGCGCAGAGGGCCTGGCACTCAGATACCGCGTGCCCGGTCCGACTTGAACTGGGCGCGGAACTGGGCAAAGTGGCCGGCATCGAGCGACTGGCGCACTTCCTGCATCAGGTTCAGGTAGTAGTGCAGGTTGTGGATGGTGGTCAGCATGGGGCCCAGCATCTCACCGCAGCGGTCCAGGTGGTGCAGGTAGGCGCGCTGAAACCCTCGCGCCCGCCGTTGTCCCAGCTCACCCCGCTCTTGCCGGCGCAGGCGTGGCAGGTGCAGGAGGTGTCGATGGGCTGGTGGTCGGTCTTGTGGCGGGCGTTGCGGATCTTCAGGTCGCCATAGCGGGTGAAGATGGTGCCGTTGCGCGCATTGCGCGTGGGCATCACGCAGTCGAACATGTCCACACCATCGGCCACACCCTGCACCAGGTCCTCGGGCGTGCCCACGCCCATCAGGTAGCGCGGCTTGTGGGCTGGCAGCAGGTGGGGCGTGTGCTGCATGATGTCCAGCATCTCGTCCTTGGGCTCGCCCACCGAGACGCCGCCTACCGCATAACCGGGGAAATCGATCTCCAGCAGGCCTTGCAGCGATTCCTCGCGCAGGTGCTTGAACATGCCGCCCTGCACGATGCCGAACAAGGCATTGGGGTTGTCCAGGCGCTCGAACTCTTCCTTGGAGCGCTTGGCCCAGCGGCGGCTCATCTCCATCGATTTGCGCGCTTCTGCCTCGGTGGTCTTCTTGCCGTTGGTCTCGTACGGCGTGCACTCGTCGAGCTGCATGACGATGTCCGAGTTCAGAATCGTCTGGATCTGCATGCTGACCTCGGGCGACATGAACAGCTTGTCGCCATTGACCGGGCTTTGGAAATGCACGCCTTCTTCGGTGATCTTGCGCATCGCGCCCAGCGACCAGACCTGAAAGCCGCCCGAGTCGGTAAGGATAGGTTTGTCCCATTTCTCGAAACCGTGCAGGCCGCCAAAGCTTTTCATCACATCCAGCCCCGGGCGCATCCACAGGTGGAAGGTATTGCCCAGAATGATCTGGGCACCCATTTCTTCGAGCTGCGCGGCATCACGCCCTTGACAGTGCCATAGGTGCCCACGGGCATGAAGATGGGGGTCTGCACCACGCCATGGTTGAGCGTGAGCGTGCCACGGCGTGCGTGGCTGGTGGGATCGGTTTTGAGAAGGTCGAACTGCAGCATAACCGGGCATTTTCGCAGATGTGCGGTAGTTGACGGCGCGGCGGGTTTCGCAGGCTCGTCTCTGACACAGGGGCTGCCGGCAGATCGCTACACTGGTCTTATCTTTCACTGCCAAGGAGAAGCCCATGCTCAACATCATGATCGCCGTCGACGGATCGCCCAACTCGCTGCAGGCGGTGCAGCACGGCGTGCAGCTGGTGCAGCAGGGCTTGCGCGCCCATGTGGTGGTCGCCCATGTGCAAAAGGAGGCCAGCTTTCTGGAGCTGGCTACGCAGGATTCGGAGCTGATCGCCAACGCCAGCCTGGAGGCGGGCATGGACCTGGTTGCTCCGGCGCTGGACATGCTGCGCCTGGCCGGTGTGTCGTATGAGGTGGAGATCCGCCTGGGCGATATCTACGCGAGCCTGCTCGACATCGCAGAGGAGAAGGGCTGCGGCCTGATCGTGCTCGGTGCCACCGGCGAGAGCATGCTGGGCAGCATTCTGATCGGCTCGGTCTCGCGCGAGGTGGCCCGCCACAGCAAGGTGCCGACCACCATCGTCAAGATGCCCGAGGTGCTGGAGGCCGATGAGGCAGATGGCGACCTGAGCCAGGCCGATACCGCGATGTAATTCCCCAAGAGGGCCAGAGACGTCTGAGAGCCTGCCGGACCAGCGCGTCCGCAGGCTCTTTGTCATTTTTGGGGAGGTACTCAGTCGGCAACCTGCTCCACCCGCTGGCCCACAATCTGCCGCAGCACGCCCAGCTGCTCATACAGCTCACGCGCGGCATCTGCGCCCAGCGGTGCGAGCAAATGCTCCAGCCACTGCTCATGCGCCTTGGCCATGGCGCTGAACTGCTTTTTGCCGCTGCGCGTCAGGCGCACCGTCATCGACCGCCGGTCCTCGTCATCGGCCACCCGCTCCACCCAGCCTTCTGCCACCACTGGTCCGTCAGACCGGTGATATTGCCACCGGTGACCATCAGGTACTCGGACAGCGTCTTCATGCGCAAACCCTTGGGGAAGCGGCTGAGCTGGGCCAGGTAGTCAAAGCGCGGCAAGGTGGTGGCGAACTGGGTGCGCAGCTTGCTGCGAATCACCTGTTCGATCTGCGTGCTGCAGGTCATCAGCCGCAGCCACAGGCGCACGGCCTGGTGTTCGTCATGGGCGAGGCCGGCCTCGCGGCCAGCCATGCCGCCACCGGAATCGGAGGGGGAGTTGCAGAGGGTTTGCATGTCAGCCATGGCGCCCATGGTGCAGTACCGCAGGCGGCTCCAGTGATAGGGTATGTGCGTATTTTAGTGAATTATTTATGCATCAATAATTTAGTTATAAAGTATTTTTCAGGATGGTCCTGGCCATGAAAATTGTCTGCATCGGCGGCGGCCCGCCGGCTTGTATTTTGCGCTGCTGATGAAGCAGATGGACCCCGCACATGACGTGACCGTGGTCGAGCGCAACAAGCCCTATGACACCTTTGGCTGGGGTGTGGTGTTCTCTGACGCGACGATGGACAACATGCGCGAATGGGACCCGGCGACGGCTGCGCAGATCGAAGCGGCCTTCAACCACTGGGACGATATCGAGCTGCTGTTCAAGGGCCGCAAGATCCGCTCGGGCGGACATGGCTTTGTCGGCATTGGCCGCAAGCATTTGCTCAACATTCTGCAGGCACGTTGCGAGCAGCTGGGTGTCCAGCTCGTGTTCGAGACCGATGTGCAGTCCGACGAGGACTATGCCGATGCCGACCTCATCATCGCCAGCGATGGCGTGAACTCGCGCATCCGCAGCAAATATGCCGAGGTCTTCAAGCCCGATATCGTCACCCGCCCCAACCGCTTTATCTGGCTGGGCGCCAACAAGGTCTACGAGGCCTTTACCTTTGACTTTGTGCGCACCGAGCACGGCTGGTTCCAGGCCCATATCTACCAGTTCGACGACAAGACCTCGACCTTTATCGTCGAGACCACCGAAGAGACCTGGAAGGCCTGCGGCCTGGACACGGCCGACCAGGCGCAGTCGATTGCCTTTGCGAGGAGCTGTTTGCCGACAACCTGCAAGGCGCGCGGCTGATGACCAATGCGCGCCATCTGCGCGGCTCGGCCTGGATCAATTTTCAGCGCGTGGTCTGCGACCAGTGGTGGCTGCAAAACGCCAAGGGCAGCCATGTGGTGCTGATGGGCGACGCGGTGCACACGGCGCATTTCGCAATTGGCTCGGGCACCAAGCTGGCGATTGAGGATGCGATCGAGCTGGCGCGGCAGTTCCAGCAGCTGGGCGATGGCAAGGCGCAGATCCCGGCGGTGCTGCAGGCCTACCAGGCGCTGCGCCGGGTGGAGACCTTGCGCATCCAGAATGCCGCCTGGAACGCGATGGAGTGGTTCGAGGTCTGCGGCAAGCGCTACTGCGACCAGCTCGAACCCGAGCAGTTCATGTACTCGATGCTGACACGCAGCCAGCGCATCAGCCATGAGAACCTGCGCCTGCGCGATGCCGCCTGGCTGGGCGGCTATGAGGCCTGGCTGGCCGCGCAAAACGGGGTGGAGGTGCAGGGCAAGGCGCCGCCGCCGATGTTCCTGCCCTATACCCTGCGCGGCCTGACCTTGAAGAACCGCATCGTCGTCTCGCCGATGGCGCAGTACTCGGCGGTGGATGGCGTGCCCGGCGACTACCACCTGGTGCACCTGGGCGCGCGGGCCATGGGTGGCGCCGGTCTGGTGTTTGCCGAGATGGCCTGCGTCAGCCCAGAAGGCCGCATCACCCCCGGCTGCCCCGGCACCTACAGCCAGGCACAAAAGCAGGCCTGGCAGCGCATCAGCGACTGGATCCACACCCACAGCGATGCCAAGTTTGCGATGCAGATCGGCCATGCCGAGCGAAAGCCTCCACCCGCCTGGCCTGGGAGGGCACGGACCTGCCGCTCGCCGAGGGCAACTGGCCCATCATCTCGGCCTCGCCCCAGCAGTATCTGGAAGGCGTGAGCCAGATCTCGCAGGCGATGAGCCTGGCCCAGATGGACGAGGTCAAGCAGCAGTTTGTACAAGCCGCCCAGATGGCTGCCGAGGTGGGTGCCGATTGGCTGGAGCTGCACTGCGCCCATGGCTATCTGCTGTCCAGTTTTATTTCGCCGTTGACCAACCAGCGGGGTGATGCCTATGGCGGCAGCCTGGAAAACCGCCTGCGCTACCCGCTGGAGGTGTTCCGGGCCGTGCGCGCCGTCTGGCCGCAGGAGCGGCCGATGTCGGTGCGCATCTCCGCCCATGACTGGGTGCCCGGCGGCATCACGCCGGATGACGCGGTAGAGATTGCCAAGGCCTTCAAGGCCGCAGGCGCGGACCTGATCGACTGCTCGTCCGGTCAGGTCAGCAAGCAGGAGAAGCCGGTCTATGGCCGCATGTTCCAGACCCCGTTTGCCGACCGCATCCGCAGGAGGCGGGTATTGCGACGATGGCCGTGGGCGCGATCAGCGAGGCCGACCATGCGAACTCCATCATTGCCGCCGGCCGTGCCGATCTCTGTGCTGTCGCCCGCCCCCACCTGGCCAACCCGCCTGGACCCTGACCGAGGCGGCCAAGATTGGCTACACCGCCATTGCCTGGCCCAAGCCTTACTTTGCCGGCAAGCGCCAGATGGAGAGCCTGTTCGAGCGCGAGAAGGCCCAGCAAGCGGCCGCCGGCCATTGAGGAGCGCTGCCGATGTCAAGCAAGAGCTTTGAAGGACAGCATGCACTGGTAACCGGCGCCGGCCAGGGCATTGGCGAGGCGATTGCGCGCCAGCTGCTGGCGCAGGGCGCCCGGGTGACGGTGCTGGGCCGCCGGCCCGAGCCGCTGCAACAACTGGTGGATGCCCACCCAGGCCAGTGCCAGCGGGTGTTGGCCGATGTGGCGCAAGGGCCTGAAGTGGTCGCAGCCTTTGCGCAGGCTGTCGCCGCCTTTGGCGATATCCAGATCCTGGTGAACAACGCCGGCCAGGCGCAGAGCGCGCCCTTTATGAAGACCGATGCCCAGCTGTGGTCGCAGATGCTGGCGGTGAACCTGACCGGCACGATGCTGTGCAGCAGCAGGTGCTGCCGGCGATGCAGGCGGCAGGCTATGGCCGCATCGTCAATGTGGCCAGCACCGCAGGCCTGACCGGCTACGCCTATGTATCGGCCTATGTGGCGGCCAAGCATGGTGTGGTGGGCCTGACCCGCGCGCTGGCGCTGGAAGTGGCAAGCCGGGGCATCACCGTGAATGCGGTGTGCCCGGGTTACACCGAAACCGACCTGGTCAAGACCAGCATCGACCGGGTGGTGGCCAAGACCGGCCGCAGCCCCGAGCAGGCCATGGCCGAATTTGTGCGCGACAACCCCCAGGGCCGCCTGGTGCAGCCCCAGGAGGTGGCCGATGCCGTCGTCTGGCTCTGCGGCAAGGGCGCTGGCGCGATGACCGGCCAGGCCATTGCGGTGGCTGGCGGCGAAGTGATGTGAACCCCGAATTTGTGGAGACAGGCATGAGCGAATACACCATTGACCCCGCGCTGGTGGCGGGCAACCACCAGCAGCTGGCCGGCTACCAGCCCGGCATTTTCTGTGGCAGGTCCATGCCGGCGTGGCAACGATCACGCTCAACCGGCCCGAGCGCAAGAATCCGCTGACCTTTGATTCCTATGCCGAGCTGCGCGACCTGTTCCACCGGCTGAAGTGGGCGCAGGATGTCAAGGCCGTGGTGCTGGTGGGCGCGGGCGGCAATTTCTGCTCCGGCGGCGATGTGCATGAAATCATCGGCCCGCTGGTGGCCCTCAAGGCCCCCGAGCTGCTGATGTTCACCCGCATGACCGGCGAGCTGATCAAGGCCATGCGGGCCTGCCCGCAGCCCATCATTGCGGCGGTCGATGGCATCTGTGCCGGCGCCGGCGCCATCATGGCGATGGCCTCGGACATACGCCTGGGCACGGCGCGCAGCAAGACGGCGTTCCTGTTCAACCGCGTGGGCCTGGCCGGCTGCGACATGGGCGCCTGCGCCTTTTTGCCGCGCATCATCGGCCAGGGCCGGGCCAGCGAGCTGCTCTATACCGGCCGCAGCCTGGGCGGCGAAGAGGGCGAGCGCTGGGGCTTTTTCAACCGCCTGGCCGAGCCCGAAGCGCTGCTGGCGCAGGCCCAGCAGATGGCGGCTGACCTGGCCGCCGGCCCGAGCTTTGCCAATGGCATCACCAAGACCCAGCTGCACCAGGAATGGGCGATGACCATCGACCAGGCCATTGAGGCCGAGGCGCAGGCGCAGGCCATCTGCATGCTGACCGAAGACTTCAAGCGCGCCTACGAGGCCTTTGTGGCCAAGCAAAAGCCGCAATTCCAGGGGAACTGACATGGCTGACACCCGTTACCTGCAGTGGCCGTTTTTTGAGCCTCGCCACGCGCAGCTGGCGCAGACGCTCGATGCCTGGGCCGCCGAGCATGTCGCTCATGTGCACAGCAGCGACACCGACGGCGATTGCCGCGCGTTGGTCAAGGCGCTGGGCCAGGCGGGCTGGCTGCGCCATGCGGTGGCGGGCGAGGCGCATGGCGGCGTAGCCGCGCAAATCGACACCCGCGCCATCTGCCTGGTCCGCGAAACGCTGGCACGCCACAACGGTCTGGCCGACTTTGCCTTTGCGATGCAGGGGCTGGGCTCGGGCGCGATCAGCCTGGCGGGCACGGAGGCGCAGAAGGCGCGCTACCTGGGCCGGGTGGCCCGGGGCGAGGCCATTGCGGCCTTTGCGCTGTCCGAGCCCGATGCCGGCTCGGACGTCGCGGCCATGGCCTGCGCGGCCCGCCTGGACGGTGACCACTATGTCATCGACGGCGAAAAAACCTGGATCTCGAACGGTGGCATTGCCGACTTTTATTGTGGTGTTTGTGCGCAGCGGCGAGGCGCCGGGGGCGCGCGGTATCTCGGCGCTGATCGTGGATGCGGATACGCCTGGCCTGGAGATTGCCGAGCGCATCGATGTGATCGCGCCGCACCCGCTGGCGCGGCTGCGCTTTAGCGGCTGCCGCGTGCCGGTGAGCCAGCGCATGGGCGCGGCCGGTGAGGGTTTCAAGCTGGCGATGCGCACCCTGGATGTGTTCCGCACCTCGGTGGCCGCCGCCGCGCTGGGCTTTGCGCGCCACGCGATGGACGAGGCCTTGCAGCGCGCCACCAGCCGCCGCATGTTCCAGGGCGTGCTGGCCGATTTTCAGCTCACCCAGGCCAAGCTCGCGCAGATGGCCACGCAGATCGACAGCGCCGCGCTGCTGACCTACCGCGCCGCCTGGCAGCGTGACCAGGGCCAGAGCGTGACCAGCGAGGCGGCGATGGCCAAGATGACCGCCACCGAGAACGCGCAGCAGGTGATCGATGCAGCGCTGCAGATGTGGGGCGGGCTGGGTGTTGTCAGCGGCCAGCCGGTCGAGCGCCTGTACCGCGAGATCCGCGCGCTGCGCATTACGAAGGAGCGACCGAGGTGCAGCAGCTCATCATCGCCCGCGAGCTGCTCAAACAAGTGGCGCCCGCTGCGCCTTGAGCTCTGCCTAGCACCTGGATTCCGGTTCCGGTTTCTCCTTTCAGTCTGGAGTTTGCGAGATGTCTGCCACGCCCTATACCGCGCATACCGACCGCTTTGCGGCCACGCATTTGCCGCCGCCCGAGTTGCAGCCGACTACCTGTTCGAGCTGCCCGAGCTGCAGTTCCCCGAGCGCCTCAACTGCGCCGCCGAGCTGCTGGACCGCCATGTGGCCGAGGGCCGGGGCGAGCGCCTGTGCCTGCAGGCCCAGGGCATGCGCTGGACCTATGCCGACTTGCAGGCCCAGGCCAACCGCATCGCCAATGTGTTGACCGCGCAGATGGGCCTGGTGCCCGGCAACCGCGTGCTGCTGTGCGCGCCCAACAACCCGATGATGGTGGCGAGCTGGTTTGCGGTGGTCAAGGCCGGCGGCATTGCGGTGGCTGCGATGCCGCTGCTGCGCGCCAAGGAGCTGGGCACCATCATCGAGATTGCCCAGGTCAGCCATGCGCTGTGCGATGCGGCGTTGCAGGCCGAGGTGCAGGCGACGCAGGCGGCCAACCCGCGCTTGCAGGCGGTGCGGTACTTCAATGGCAGTGGCCTGCCGGCAGCGCAGGCGCTGGAGCCGCTGATGGCCCAGGCCTCGCCGCATTTCGACACGGTGCAGACGGCGGCGACCGACACCTGCCTGCTGGGCTTTACCTCGGGCACCACGGGCGTGCCCAAGGCCACGATGCATTTCCACCGCGATGTCATGGCGGTCTGTGCCTGCTGGCCGCGCCATGTGCTGCGGGCTGCGCCCGATGATGTGTTTATCGGCAGCCCGCCACTGGCCTTTACCTTTGGCCTGGGTGGGCAGGTGCTGTTCCCGATGGCGATTGGTGCGTCGATGGCGCTGCTGGAAAAAGCAGGGCCCGCACAGCTGGTCGATGGCATCGCGCAGTTTGGCGCGACCGTGGTGTTCACCGCGCCCACCTCGTACCGCGTGATGGCCCAGCAGGGCGAGCGGCTGCGCCAGACGCGGCTGCGCAAATGCGTATCGGCCGGCGAGGCCTTGAATGCCTCGACCCGCGCGCTGTGGAAAGAGGCGACCGGCATCGAGATCATCGACGGCATTGGCTCGACCGAGATGCTGCACATCTTCATCTCGCACCGCGAGGATGAGGCGCGTCCCGGCGCCACCGGACGGGCGGTGCCCGGCTACCACGCCAAGGTGGTTGATGATCAGGGCCAGGAAGTGCCGGCCGGCACGGTGGGCAAGCTGGCGGTGCAGGGCCCTACCGGCTGCCGTTATTTGAACGACAGCCGCCAGACCCAGTATGTGCACGCAGGCTGGAACCTGACGGGTGACGCCTATGTGATGGATGCGGACGGCTATTTTCATTACCAGGCCCGCACCGATGACATGATCATCTCCTCGGCTACAACATCGCCGCGCCGGAGGTCGAAGACGCCTTGCTCGCGCATGCGGCGGTGGCCGAATGCGCGGTGATCGGGCTGCCCGACAGCGAGCGCGGCCAGATCGTCAAGGCCTTTGTGGTGCTGCGCCCGGGCTTTGTGGCGGACGCGGACATGGCCAAGACCTTGCAGGATTTTGTCAAAAGCACGGTGGCGCCCTACAAATACCCACGGGCCGTGGAGTTTGTCGCGCAGCTGCCGCGCACGGCTACGGGAAAACTACAACGGTTTCGGCTGCACAGCCCGGCATAGTAGCGGCTCGGCGAATTTTTACGTACTTCAACAGGGAACCAGCATGAAGCCTCATCTCTTGCATCGCAGTCTTGTCAGTCTGTCCATCGCGCTGCTGTGCGCCAGCAGCGCCAGTGCCGCCGACCAGGTCAAGGTGGGGTTGCTCAGCACCTTGTCGGGCCCCGGCGCCGGTTTGGGCACCGATATCCGCGACGGCTTCCAGCTGGCCGTCAAGCACATGAACGGCAAGATCGGCAACCTGCCTGCCGAGTGGTGGTGGTCGATGACCAGCAAAACCCCGAGGTGGCCAAGCAGACGGCCGAGCGCCTGCTCAAGCGTGACAAGGTGGATTTCATGACCGGCACCGTGTTCTCCAACGTGATGCTGGCCGTGGGCCCGGCCGCGTTCCAGAACAAGACCTTCTTCATCAGCCCCAATGCCGGCCCCTCGCAGTACGCGGGCGCCCAGTGCAACCCGTATTTCTTCAATGTCTCGCAGCAAAACGATGCGCTGCATGAGGCAGCGGGCCAGACCATGCAGGACAAGGGTTTCAAGCGTGTGGCGCTGATCGCGCCCAACTACCCCGCAGGCAAGGACTCGATCGCCGGCTTCAAGCGCTTCTACAAGGGCGAGATCGGCATGGAGACCTATACCTCGCTGAGCCAGCTGGACTATGGCGCCGAGATCTCCAAGATGCGTGCGGCCCAGGTCGATGGCGTCTACATCTTTCTGCCCGGTGGCCTGGGCGTGAACTTCATCAAGCAGTTTGTCGGTGCCGGCCTGTCCAAGGACATCACCTTGTATGCGCCGGGCTTCTCGGCCGATGAGGACGTGATCCGCGCGGTGGGTGACTCGATGCTGGGGCACCTTCAACACCTCGCAGTGGGCGCATGACCTGGACAATGCCGCGAACAAGAAATTCGTCGCCGACTTCCAGAAGGAGTTTGGCCGCAACCCCTCGCTCTACGCCTCGCACGGCTATGACGCCGCCCGCCTGATGGACGCGGCGGTGCGCGATGTCAAGGGCAAGCTCGATGACAAGGCGGCCTTGCGCAAGGCCATCGAGGCGGCCAGGTTCGAGTCGGTGCGCGGCAGTTTCAAGTTCAACAGCAACCATTTCCCGGTGCAGGACTATTACCTGCGCGTGGTGAGCAAGGATGCGCAGGGCAAGCTGACCAACCGCACAGTGGGCACGGTGTTCAAGAACCACCAGGATGCCTACGTCAAAGACTGCAAGATGCCCTCCTGATCGATGAACACCATCCTGATTCTTGAGCAGATGCTCAACGGCCTGCAGTTCGGCCTGATGCTGTTCCTGCTGGCCGCCGGCTTGACCCTCGTGTTCGGCATCATGGACATGATCAACCTGGCCCATGGCTCGCTCTACATGATCGGCGCCTACCTGGTGGCCAGCCTTAGCAGGCGACCGGCTCGTTCTGGCTGGGCCTGGGCCTGGGGGTGCTGGCCACGGTGCGGTGGGCGTGCTGCTGGAATACACGATCCTGCGCCGCCTCTACCACCGTGACCACCTGTCGCAGGTGATGGGCACCTTTGCCATCTTGCTGATGAGCAACGAGATCGTGCGCATCATCTGGGGCGCGCAGCCGCTGATGCTCAACCCGCCCGCCGCGCTGGCCGGGCCGGTGACCTTGATGGATGGTTTTTCCTACCCGCCTACCGGCTGCTGATCATCGGTGTGGGCCTGGCCGTGGCGCTACTGCTGTGGCTCCTGGTGACCCGCACGCGCTTTGGCATGCAGGTGCGCGCGGGCGCGGCCAACCGCGAGATGGCGACTGCCATGGGCGCCAATGTGCGCCGGCTGTTCACGCTGGTGTTTGCGCTGGGCGCTGCGCTGTGTGCGGTGGCGGGCGGCATGCTGGGCCCGCTGCTGGCGGTGCAGGTGGGCATGGGCGAGAGCATTCTGATCCTCGCCTTTGTGGTGATCGTCATTGGCGGCATTGGCTCGATCCGGGGCGCGCTGATGGGCGCCTTGCTGGTGGGGCTGGTCGATACCGCCGGCCGCACCCTCGTGCCCTTGTTGTTGACAAGGCCATGGGGCCCGAGGTAGCAGCCTACGCTGGCCCTGCCGTGGCCTCGGTGCTGATCTATGTGCTGATGGCTGCCGTGCTTTTCACCAAACCCCAAGGTCTGTTCCCCGCCCATGACTGACACATCCGCCCCCCAACCCGCCGCTGCGCAGGCGATACGGGCCACGCAGCCCAGCGTCTTCGACCACCGGCTGCAGCCCCGGCTGGTGCTGCCTTTGCTCGCGCTGCTGATTGCCTTTCCGCTGATCGCCCAGGCGACGGGGTGAGGATTTCTACATCGGCGTGGCCAGCCGTGTGCTGGTGTTTGGCCTGGCCGCTGCCAGCCTCAACTTCATCCTCGGTTTTGGCGGCATGGTGAGCTTTGGCCATGCGGCCTTTGTCGGCCTGGGTGCCTACACCGTGGGCCTGCTGATGCAGCAGGGCATTACCTCGGCCTGGCTGGCCTGGCCGCTGGCCATGCTGATGGGCGCGGCCTTCTCGCTGCTGGTGGGCGCGATCAGTCTGCGCACCCAGGGCGTGTACTTCATCATGATCACCTTGGCCTTTGCGCAGATGCTGTACTACCTGATCATGTCGTTCAAATCGCTGGCGGTGATGACGGGCTGTCGCTGCCCAGCCGCTCGGATATCGGGCTGGGTCTGGATCTGGGCCAGGATGCGACCTTCTACTATGTGGTGCTGGCGCTGGTCAGCACCAGCCTGCTGCTGATGGCGCGCGTGCTCAATGCGCGCTTTGGCCATGTGCTGCAGGCCATCAAGGAGAACGAGACCCGCATGCAGGCCATCGGCTTTCCGGTCTACCGCTACAAGCTCGTGGCCTTCACGTTGGCCGGAGCCTTTGCTGGCCTGGCCGGCGCGATGCTGGCCAACCAGGGCAGCTTTGTCGGCCCCGGCATGCTGCAGTGGACCCAGTCGGGCATCCTGCTGATCATGGTCATCCTCGGCGGTGTCGGCCATCTGTATGGGGGCCTCTTGGGCGCGGCGGTGTTCCTGCTGCTCGAAGAAGTGCTGGCCGCCTATACGGTGCACTGGCAGCTGGGCCTGGGCGCCGTGCTGCTGATCGTGGTGCTGGTGGCACCCAATGGTTGCTGAGCCTGCGGCGCGGCATGTGGAGCAAGCGATGAGCACGGCCAAGATGCCAACCCCTTTGTTGCAGGTGCAGAACCTGGTCAAGCGCTTTGGTGGCCTCACCGCCACCGACCATGCCAGCTTTGCGGTGCAGGCCGGCCAGATCCATGCCTTGATCGGGCCGAACGGCGCGGGCAAGACGACCTTGATCCACCAGCTGTCGGGCGCGCTGGCATCCGATGCGGGCCAGATCCTGTTTGCCGGTGAGGCCATGGAGCGCAAGCCCATGCCCGCGCGGGTGCAGGCCGGCCTGGTGCGCTCCTACCAGATCACCAGCATCTTCAAGCGCCTGACGGTGCTGGAGAACATTGCACTGGGCGTGCAGGCACGCGATGGATCGAGCTGGCGCTTTTGGCGCCCGGCACGCAGCGAAAGCGCACGCTATGCGCAGGCGGCCGAGGTGGCCGAGCGCGTAGGCCTGGCCGCCCAGTTGCAGCAAACGGCGGGCCTGCTGGCGCACGGTGAGCAGCGCCAGCTGGAGGTGGCACTGGCGCTGGCCACGCGGCCGCGCATGCTGCTGCTCGATGAGCCGATGGCGGGCATGGGCCCGGACGAATCCGAGCGCATGGTGCAGCTGCTGCTGCAGCTGCGCCAGGACACGACGATCCTGCTCGTCGAGCACGACATGGACGCGGTCTTCCGGCTGGCCGACCGCATCTCGACGCTGGTATTTGGCAAGGTGATTGCGACGGGCACGCCCGATGAGATTCGGCGCAACCCGATGTGCGGCGTGCCTATCTGGGCGATGAAGCTGCAGAGGAGGCCGCCTGATGAGCAATTTGCTGGAAGTGGATGCACTGGAGACCTGCTACGGCAGCAGCCAGGTGCTGTTTGGCATGCATCTGCGCATGGCGGCGGGCGAGGTCGCGACCTTGCTGGGGCGCAATGGCATGGGCAAGACCACGACGGTGCGCAGCCTCCTGGGCATGACACCGGCATCGGCGGGCAGCGTGCGGTTTCGGGGTGAGCGCATCGAGCACCTGCCCGCCGACCGCATTGCGCGCATGGGCATGGCCGTGGTGCCCGAGGGCCGGCAGATCTTTGCCAACCTGACGGTGCAGGAAAACCTGCAGGCCTTTGCGGCCAACCGCAATGCCTCGGAGAACCCCTGGTCGCTCGACCGTGTCTACCAGCTGTTCCCGCGCCTGGCCGAGCGCGCCGGCAACCCCGGCAACCGGCTCTCGGGCGGCGAGCAGCAGATGCTGGCCATTGGCCGGGCGCTGATGACCAACCCGCATCTGCTGATTCTGGACGAGGCCACCGAGGGCCTGGCGCCGCTGATCCGCGAGGAGATCTGGCAATGCCTGGCGGCCTTGCGCGCGCAGGGCCAGGCGATTTTGGTGATCGACAAATACGTCAAGCGGCTGATGGCGCTGGCCGACCAGCACACGCTGATCGAGCGCGGCCAGGTGGTATGGCAGGGCAGCTCGGCAGCTGGAGGCGCAGCCCGCGCTGTGGCAGCGCTATATCGGGGTCTGACATGGCAGCCTTGACCTGGCCCGAGACCGGCCCCGTTTTTCGCGTGGCCACCGGCATCCGTTTTGCGCAGTGCGACCCGGCCGGCATTGTGTTTTATCCGCAGTACCTGGTGCTGTTCCAGTCGCTGGTGGAGGACTGGTTCAACCAGGCGCTGCACTACCCCTATGCCCAGAATGCTGGGGCCCGAACGCACGGGTCTGCCGATCGTGCACCTGGCCTGCGACTTTCGGGCGATTGCCCGCATGGGCGATGCGGTGCAGCTGGAGCTGGCCGTGCTGCGGCTGGGCAGCCGCTCGCTGCAGCTGGCGCTGCGCTGTGTGGGTGACGACGGCCAGGTGCGAGCACTGGCCCACCAGGCGCTGGTGTTCACCAGCCTGGACAGCCATGAAGCCATTCGCATACCGGCAGCCATCCACCGCCGCATGGCGGCCTGGCTGGCCGGTGAGCGCTTTCAATAATGCTTGGTTTTTAGAAGGAATCGTCTCATGCAAGTACTACTTCCCCAGGGCTGGCCCCGGCCCAAGGGCTATGCCAATGGCGTCATGGTCAGCGGCCGGCAGATTTTTGTCGCCGGCATGATCGGCTGGGATGCGCAAGGGGTGTTCCACACCGATGAACTGGCCGCCAGGTGCGCCAGGCGCTGCAGAACATTGTGGCGGTGCTCGAAGAGGGCGGCGCCCGGCCCGAGCATATCGTGCGCATGACCTGTACATCACCGACAAAGAGGCCTATATGGCCCAGCAGGCGGAGATCGGCAAGGCCCTACCGCGAGCTGAT
>NZ_JBHRUZ010000029.1:0-15461 GCF_042647185.1 Comamonas sp. JC664 | reverse complement strand
GATTTGCCGCGCTCAAGGGCGCTGGGCAGCGGAAGTGCCGCCGATGCTCGCACGGCGACGGGGTGTTGGGGAATCGGCGCCAGTGGGCGGCTGCCCGATCTGCGCGGGCATCGCCCTTTGCGGCACAGCGGGCTCGGCGGCAGGCGTATAGCCCTGCTGCAGCTTGCCCTTTTGCAAGGCAATTTCCTTGGTCACGCCATCGCGGGTGAAATACACCCGGTTATCAGCGACCGAGCTCAAGGTCCAACCGTCCAGCGTGCCACGCAGCGGCAGCGACTTGTCCTTACCTGGAACTTGATGATGATGCCGCCGCTCTTGCCATCCTCGCCGATGTAGACGCCACTGAGCACGGCATCGGCCAGGTAATCAGGCGGAGGAGGAGGCGCCTCGGCGGCCGCCACAGGGGGTGGTGGCGGGGGCCGCCGGCTCAAAGAAAACAGGGGGCGATCCAACATGGCCAGAAACTGGCTATGGTCCATCGGCTGCGCCTTGCCCAGACGAGGGATGACACCATCGAGATTGGCCTTTTGTCCTCTGGGTACCGTCCAGTGGACATTCTTGATCCCGCCACTGGGTGAGAACCACATCCAGGCCAGCACCAACACCAACACAATATTGGCCGCTACCAAAATGGCACTTGTATGGCGCTTCATGGACGCTCCCTCAAAACGCTCAAGGTCATCTGGAGAGTCAGCCGCGGCGCCAGCTTCTCATTCATCACCTGCAGGGTCCCCTGGTTTCTGACTTCCACATCGGCCAGCAGCATCACCGGCAACTGCTCGTTCAATACCGCCAGTGCACTGTCCACGGCCAGCAGATCCCCTTCGGCCCGCACCGACAAGGGGATACGGTCAAAGCCCTTTTCTTCCTTGGCAGGCAGCACCTGGCTGCTGACCACCGTCAACCCTGCCGTGGTCAACAGGCTGCGCACCTTCTGCTGCACCGCATTGCCGGTCTGGGCCACATCCTGGCTGCCTGGGTAAATATAGTCAGCGCGGATCTGCAAGGCGCGCTCGAGCGACTGGTCAATTTCCTCACGCTGCAGGTCAAGACCTCGCAGCCGTGCATAACGGGGCTCGAACTCCGACAGGCGCGCCTGCGCCCACAGATGCTTGCTGACGACATAGCTGCCCAGCGCCACCAAGGGCAGCAGCACCAGCAATGCGGTGGCCACTAGAATCAGCAGCTCTTTACGATTTGGACGGTTCGCGATCATGGATTTTTCCCTCCTTGCTCGGCAGCAGGAGGGGGAGACGAAGGTTTGCTTCCCCCCAGACTGGGGCCCGACTTGGTACCCCCCAGGGTCGGGCCAGACTTGCCGCCGCCGACACTGGCCTTAGGCTGCACCCTGGTATCCGTACCGGGAGAGGCAGCAGGCGCGCCTGGGGCGGTCGCAGCCGGTGACGTGGGTGCTGGCGCTGCAGGCGACCCGCCCTCTGCAGCTGGCGCAGCAGCAGCGGGCTGCACAGGCTCTTGCTTGGCCGCAGCCTCCGCTTCCAGCACCGTCTTGGGACCAAAGACCTTGGCATCCAGCCCCAACTCGATGGTGAAGCTCTCTTTATTACCGCCACCCATGCGCGTGGCAGCGCTGGGCGCACGCACGTCCTTGACGCCATCCTGGTTGCTCAGCTTCTGCATCAAGGCCGAGGCATTCTCGGTCAAGCCAGAGATCGTCACCTTGCTGCCCTGGATGCGGGCCGATTGCAGCGCCGTATCATCGGGCAGCACCTTGGTCAGCATGCTGAGCACCTGGACCCCATCAATGCGCTCAGCCAGCAACTCCGACAGCCCGGCGACCTTGTCGGCACTCTGGATCAGCGATTCGCGTTTGGCCACCACATCGGCGGTCTTGGCGGCCATGCCCTCATAGGCATGGGTTGCCTCGATCGCGCGCAGGCGCAGCTGCGCCGTAGGGGTGCCTGCAATCGCAGCGAGCAGCAGCAAGGCGAGCGCAACGCCACTCACATTCCACCACAGCCGCTTGCGGCCCCAGGCGTAACGGGCGTGTTCACCAAAGCCCTGGAACACCACCGGGTTGCGCTCCGGAGCAAACACCCATACCTCGGGCTGCTCCAAGGATTCGGCCTTGGTCTGCCCCTTGAGCGTTTGCAGGTGCAACTGCTCGGCAACCCGGGCCTGCAGATAGGGCTCGGTCTGGGTTCTGGAGGCCAGCACCACCAGCAATTTGACCGCCTTGCTGCTGCGGCTCAGCTCGGTGTAACCCCAGAGCAGGTCGTCTGCGGCAAAGGGCTGATCGCCTGCACTTCCAGCTCGGCAGCGCTGGCGCAATCCTGGGGATCCAAGGCTGGCAGCGCCACCGTCTTGCGCAGCACCATGTGCTCGGGCAGCTCCACCGCCCAAAACGCAGGCTCCCGCCCGGGCTTGGCCACTGGCTGGCCGCTCTCCATACCACGGTGGGAGCGCCTTCGGCAGGCACCAGGCGCAGCATCTGCTCGGGCCGCAACCATGACAGCGGCGGCCACTGCGGCGCCCTGCGCCATGTCTTTAAAACATCGGCCTTGAGCTGTTCAGATCCAGCCCAAAAAAGCGCGATTCAGTTGAAATTGCCATAAGGGTTCTTTGCTTCGATCAGGATGCTGGCTGCAGCATCTGGCGCGCCTCAAACGTGTACCAGGGCAGGCCGTCGCGCGTTCTGGCCCCAAAGTACACACTGCGATCTACGAGAAAAATACGGCCATCGGCCATCGGTACCTGGGCGGTTATCCGGTAACGGCGTTGCGCCCCGCCGGGTCGCGCCAGGTTGGCGTCCAGGCCCGTCGTATCCAGACCGGTCTGGCCAGATCCACGCGATGCGGCAATGCGGGCGGCAATACCCTCGTCCCATTGGCCAGCACCCGCAGCACCTGGGGAGGCGCTGCCAGCGGATTGACCGTGGCACCTCCCGAGCCGGTGGTGGACGCGGTGATCAAGGGCGCGAGTCTAGCATAGAGGTCGTAATCGATTCCGGGCACCTGCATCAGGTCTTCTATCGCCTCAAAACGCTCAGGGCGGCGGCCATCGAGCGACGCGCGCTCGCGGCGATCGAGCACCGCCACGGCGAGTTCCTGGGCTGCAGATTCGGGCAGTCCGCCACCGACGCTCATCAGGGCCGTCAACAGCGGCAGCGATGCGCCATTGATATTGATCAGGCCATTGAGCGGCATCACACTGACCGCCACCTGCGCGCCCTGGTAGTTGACCGAGGTTTCGGTGGTCTCCTGCAAGATCGTGCGGTCGGCCGACAGCTGCTGCAGCACCATGACCACAGCCGCATCGCCCACCGCCTGCGCGGTCACCTTGTCCTTGGCAATACCCACCATCTTGGCTTCCTGGCGCACCACACCACTGACGCCAGTGACCATCAGGCTCAATGCCGCAACCAGCCAAAGCACGGCGATCAAGGCCATCCCCTGCTGGAAGGGTGCTGTGGCCGTGCGGCGTTGTACCTGCAAGCGCATCATCCGTTCGAGCCTCCCAGGCTCGCGCCGCCACCACCACCTCGAGGATCCCCCGCGGGCATCACGCGCAACTGCACCACACCGGTGCCAGCACCATGGATTCGGTGGACATCACCACCTGCACCGCCTGCGGCAGCCGGTCCACCGCGCCCCAGTCGCTGCCCCATTGCGGCGGGTCAATGGCCCCATCCAGGTACTGGAAAGACAGCCCTGTTGCATGCTGCAGCAGCGGATAGGTCTGCGCTCCGCCCAGTCGGCAGGGTCTGCTGGTCGATCCAGGGCAGGTAGCTCAGAATGACGGCCGGCGCGCCGTCGTAGCTGCCCATCGCCAGCCGGAAATGGTAGCGGCCACCTACGCCGTAACGTGCCGGCATCACCCCCACCCAGGTCATCGACTGGCCTGCGCCTTCAAAGAAAAACGCCGAGGGCGTAGCACTGAGCATGCCTTGCTGCTGCAGCCCCTGCACCCGTTTGGCGGAGATGCGGCCCAGTACGGCGCGCAAAAAATCGGTGCTGGCGCGCGACTCGTCCATGCGCTCGAGCCGGTTGTCGATGCTGGTCTCCGTCCGGCCCATGGTGCCCATGGCGCCGGCCAAGCCCAGCACGATCAGTGACAGCAAGGACATGGCCACCAGCATCTCCACCAGCGTGAAGCCAGAGGCTGGACGGCGCAGGCCATGCAAGCGGCGCGCAAAGAAATACGGGAGAATGCGGCTCATCCTGGTGGCACCACATTCTCGGCCGGGTCGGGCGGCCGGCGCTGCGCACGCAAGGGTCGTGAGCTCAAATACACGCGCGCGCTCGCCCTCGGCCCAGTGCACGCTGATGTGGACCTCGTGCAACACGGGGATGTTCGGGCTCTCGTCCACGCCGGTCTTGAATGGCGCGCTTTGCACGCTCCACTGGTAGCCATTGCTCTGGCCCGATTCGTTCCAGCCGCTTTCGTAGACCGAGTCGCGCGAGTCCATGATGGACTGCGCCAGTTGCACCGCGTACTGGTAGCGGTCGAGATCGCCGACGCTGCGCGCATTGCTGCCCGTGGCGCGGTAGATCATGCCCAGCGAGATTGCCATGATGGACAGCGCCACCAAAATCTCCAGCAAGGTCATGCCTTGCTGCTGGCGCGGCCGCAGGGACAGAGACGACAGCGCCCTCATTGGAACAAGGGCTCCTGCGTGACGCGGCCCGAGAGCCAGTCCACCCGCAAACGCGTGCCGGCGCCATTTTTGCGCAGAATCTCCACGCTGCCGCCCGTGGAGCCCCCCGAGGCCAGGAACACAATCGAGGCCGAGCTGTTGGGCACAAACTCGCGGTCTGCGACCGTGGTGCGCAGATCGACGGTCTCGGGAATCTCCTTTTCCGCGCCCGCATAGCCATAGTGCCTCGTCTGCAGGTCCACGGTAAAGCGCACCGGCTCGCCTTGCGAGACGGCGGTATACCGGGCCGAGCGCAGCTGGCTGATCATCGTGCGCACGGTGTCGCGGTACTGCACCCCGTCCTTCAGCCGGTCATAGGCGACCGGCGCCATCGCCACCACCAGGGCCATGATGGCGAACACCACCATCAGCTCGATCAAGGTAAAGCCTTGATGGGCTGCTGGGCGCTGCATAGCGCGTGGGTGTCGGCGCAGCCATGGCAAGGCAGTCGGCACGGGGATTCCTGGTCAGACCGGAAAAGTGGCAGATGCCGGTTTACTGGGCGTTGCGCACGTCGGCGGCTTCGCCTTCGCCTCCGGGCTGGCCATCAGCGCCCAGCGACAGGATGTCTACCCGGCCGCCGTTGTAGCTGTAACGGTAGGGGTTGTTCCAAGGGTCATTGGCACGCCACCCGACAGATAAGGGCCGTTCCAGCCGCGCACGTTGCCCGGCTGCTTGGCCAGCGCGTCCAGACCTTCTTCGGTGGTCGGGTAGCGGCCGGTATCGAGCTTGAAAATATCCAGCGCCTTTTGCAAGTCGGCAATCTGCACGCCGGCGGTCTTGGATTTGGCGCCGCCCAATTGGCTCAGCACCTTGGGGCCCACCAGGCCAGCCAGCAGCGTCAGAATGGCCAGCACACCAGCAGTTCGATCAGCGTAAAACCACGGCTCTTGCGTGGCGTCTTTTGGTGAAAAAGGCCTTCATGGCGGGCTCTCCTTGCAGTATTAAAAATTAAGCAGCCAGATCGTTGACGGACAGAATGCCCATCAAGATAGACACAATGATGGAAGCAATCATGATGCCCAGCACCAGGATCAGCACTGGCTCGATCATGGTCAGGGCGCGTTTGATGCCGGTTTCCACCTCGCGGTTCAAAATATTCGACAGCTCCAGCATCATCGAGCCCAGGCGGCCGGTCTCTTCACCGACGCGCACCAGGTTCACGGCCAGCGGCTCGAACACCGTCGTGGTGTTCATCGCCTGCACCATCTTGCCGCCCTCTTTGACGATGGGCGGAATCTTGGCCAACTCGGCCTGGATCAGGCGGTTGCTGACCGTATCAGTCGCGATATGCAGCGCGGTGAGCAAGGGCACACCATTGCCCAGCAAGGTGCCCAGCGAGCGCGAATACAAGGTCAGCTGGTACTTGAGCGCCAGGCGCCCCAGAATTGGCATGCGCAGCAACACGCCCTGCCACCACAACCGGCCCTTGGGCGAACGCAGCCAGCTGCGCATCACATAGACCACGGCGGCGCCACCCAGCAATACCAACCAACCGTTCTTGCGGAACACCTGGCCGATGGTCATCACGATCTTGGTCGGCGTGGGCAGTGCATCGCCCATGTCGGTGAACAGTTTCTCGAACTGCGGCACCACAAAGCCCAGCATCGCGATCAGCGACAGAATGGCCACGGCCACCAGGATCATCGGGTAGATGGTGGCCGAGACCACGCTTTCCTTGAGCGCGCGCTGGCGCTCCAGATGCTCCACCAGGCGCTGCAGCACGGCCGACATCTGGCCGCTGCCTCGCCAGAGCGCACCATGTTGATGTAGAAATCGCCAAACAGCTCCTGGTGCACCATCAGCGCCTTGGACAGCGGCACCCCGCCCTTGACGGCTTCTAGCACGCCGGTCAGCAGCTCGCGCATGCTGTCCTTGAAGGCCATGTCGATCAGCACGCGCAACGCGTTATCCAGCGCCAGGCCGGCCTTGAGCATGATCGACAGCTCCGAGGTCATCGCCAGCACATCGGCGGCCTTGGCCGGGCCCTTTTGCGACTTGGGCGCCTTGGCCTTGCCAATGGCGCTGGCAGCCGCCGGCTTGGCCCCTGCGGCCTTGGCGCCCGCTGGCATCAGCGCGGCAGCGTCCACCGCATCGACAATGCGCACCGGCGTGAGCTTTTGCGCGCGCAGGTGCTTTTGCACCGCAGCGGCATTGGGCGCTTGGAAAGTGCCGCGAACCTGCTCGCCCGCGGAATTGATCGCATGCCAGGCAAAATCAGCCATCGATCTGGTCCTGGGTGACGCGGGCGACTTCGTCCAACGTGGTCATGCCGGCGGCCACCTTGCGCAGGCCGTCCTCGTGCAGGCTCAGCATGCCGGACTTGGCCGCCAGGTTGAACAGCTCGTTCGAGTCCTTGCCCGCATTGATCGCATTGCGCATCGGCTCGTCGAGCACAAACAGCTCGTGGATGCCGGTACGGCCCTTGTAGCCGGTCTGGCGGCAGGCATTGCAGCCCACGGCGCGGTAAATCACTTGGCCTACTTCGCTGAAGCGCGCCAGGCCGGAGCGCTTGCGCACCTCTTCGCCCGGCTCGTAGGCCTCTTTGCAATTGCCGCACAAGGTACGCACCAGGCGCTGGGCCAGCACCCCATTGACCGAGGAGGTGATCAGGTAGCTCTCCACCCCCATGTCCTGCATACGGGTGATGGCACCGGCGGCGGTGTTGGTGTGCAAGGTCGACAGCACCAAGTGACCCGTCAGCGCCGACTGCACCGCGATCTGCGCGGTTTCGCCATCACGCATTTCACCGATCATGATGATGTCCGGGTCTTGCCGCAGGATGGAGCGCAGCGCATTGGCAAAGGTCAGGTTGATCTGGGCATGCACCTGGATTTGGTTGATCCCTTCGAGCTGGTACTCGACCGGGTCTTCCACGGTGATGATCTTGTTCTCGAGCGCATCAATCTTGGACAGCGCCGCATACAAGGTGGTGGTCTTGCCCGAGCCGGTCGGCCCGGTCACCAGCAAAATGCCGTGCGGGCGCGCCAGCAGGTCGTTGAACTTGGACAGCGTGTCCTTGGCAAAGCCCATGGTTTCGAGCTGCAGCCGCACGCTGGCGCGGTCCAGCACCCGCATCACGATGCTCTCGCCATGCACGGTAGGCACGGTGGAGACACGCAGGTCGAGCTCGCGGCCCTTGACGCGGGTCTTGATGCGGCCGTCCTGCGGCAGGCGGCGCTCGGCAATGTCCAGATGCGCCATCAGCTTGACGCGCGAGCCGACAGCCGCCGACAGCCGCGGCGGCACCAGCTCACCGGGTGGATCACGCCATCGACCCGGTAGCGCACATGCAGGCCATCGTCAAAAGGCTCCAGGTGGATATCGGAGGCGCGCAGATCGGTCACCTTGCCGATGATGCTGTTGACCAGGCGAATGACGGGTGCCTCGCTCGCCAGGTCCTTCAGATGCTCGACAAAGTCGCCCACATCGGAGCCATCGCCAAACATGTCATCGCCGTCGTCCTCTTCGGCTTCGGGCTCGGGCTCCTGCAGCGCCTTTTCAATATCGGCCTGCAGCGCCAGGTGCGGGCGAATCTGTAGCCCGGTCGACATCTGCAGCGCCTTGATGACGAACGGGTCCTGGGGCGAGGCCATCGCCACATCCAGCACGCCATCCTGCAACTGCAAGGGGAAGACATGCTGCGAATGCTGGAACTCGGGCATCAGGCCCGGCACGCTGATCGCCTCGGCGGGGAAATCGGTGCCCAAGGTGAAAGGAATCTGCAGCTGGGTTGCCAGCGTGTGCATCAGGTCCAGCTCGGAGACCAGGCCCAGCTGCACCAGCACCTGGCCGATGAGGCTGCCCATCTCCTGCTGCGCCTGCAGTGCACGCTCCAGATCGCGTGGCGACAGCTTGCCCGCCTGCACCAGCATCTCGCCCAGCAAAGGGCGGCGCCCGGGCTGTGTGGCCAGGGCTGCATCGCTGAAATCGTCAATGGTGCTGGTGCTCATGCGTCTATGGTCTCAAATGCCTATGGCAGGCGTGGTATCTATCCCCTTAGCCTATAGGGCACCCAGTGTAGGCGCCAGGCATGGGAGACATTTGGTAGGAAAAGCAAACTCAGGCAAAAACATCGGCCTCGGCAAAGGCCTTGCCCTGCTGGTCCTTGGACGACAGCTGCGGCTCCAGACCGTTCAACTGCCAGTCGATCGACATTGCGCATCATTCCAGATAATGCAGCGCTCGTGGGCCGGCGCGTAGTAGTCCGTTGTTTTGTAGAGGAACTCTGCGTCTCGCTGAACACCACAAAGCCATGGGCAAAGCCGGCGGCACCCACAGCTGGCGTTGGTTGTCCTCGCTCAGCTCGACGGCCACCCATTGGCCAAAGCTGGGTGAGCTTTTGCGGATGTCAACGGCCACATCCAGCACCCGGCCCTGCACCACCCGCACCAGCTTGCCCTGGGCCTGTTCCAGCTGGTAGTGCAGGCCGCGCAGCACACCGCGGCTGCTCTTGCTGTGGTTGTCCTGCACAAAGTCATAGTGCTGGCCCACCGCCGCATCAAAGGCCTTCTGGTTGAAGCTTTCAAAGAAAAAGCCGCGCGTGTCGCCAAACACCTTGGGCTCGATGATCTTGACGTCGGGCAGCGCCGTGTCGATGGCTTGCATGCCTTTACTCCTTGGGCTCGTGCAGCAGGCGCTGCAGGTACTGGCCGTAACCGTTCTTGGACAACGGCTTGGCCAGCGCGGCCAGTTGCGCGTCGCCGATATAGCCGCTGCGCCAGGCAATCTCTTCCGGCAGGCAATCTTCAGGCCCTGGCGGCTTTCCAGCGTGGCGATGAACTGCCCGCATCCAAGAGACTGTCATGCGTGCCGGTATCGAGCCAGGCATAGCCCCGGCCCATGATCTCAACGCTCAGCTGGCCCTGCTCCAGGTAGAGGCGGTTCAAATCGGTGATCTCCAGCTCGCCGCGTGGTGAGGGCTGGAGGCTCTTGGCCAGATCCACCACCTGGCTGTCGTAGAAATACAGGCCGGTCACCGCATAGTTGCTCTTGGGCTTGCCGGCTTTTCTTCCAGCGACAGCACCTTGCCCTGCTTGTCAAAGTCGGCCACGCCATAGCGCTCGGGTCGGTCACATGGTAGGCAAAGACACTGGCGCCCGCGTCGCGCTGCATCGCGCTGGCCAGCAGCTTGTGGAAATCATGGCCGTAGAAGATGTTGTCGCCCAGCACCAGCGCGCTCGGCGCACCGGCCAGGAAGCTCTCACCAATCAAAAAGGCCTGCGCCAGCCCATCGGGGCTGGGTTGCACCGCGTATTCCAGGTGAATGCCCCACTGGCTGCCATCGCCCAGCAGCTGCTCAAAGCGCGGCGTGTCCTGCGGCGTGCTGATGATCAGGATCTCCTTGATCCCCGCCAGCATCAAGGTGGTCAGTGGGTAATAGATCATCGGCTTGTCGTACACCGGCAGCAGCTGCTTGCTGACCGCCAGGGTGGCCGGGTGCAGGCGGGTGCCGGAGCCGCCCGCCAAGATGATGCCTTTGCGTGCTTGCACTGTCATGTTCAGAGAATCTCCTGCAGCATGCGCTGCACGCCGGTCTGCCAGTCAGGCAAATCCAGCACAAAGCGCTGCTGCAATTTGTGGGTGTTCAAACGGGAATTGTGGGGGCGGCGCGCCGGTGTTGGGAAGGCCGAGGTGTCGACCGCCTGCACCTCCTGCGCGGTCAGATTCAGCGCCGGGTTGATCTTGCGCGCCGTCTCCAGCACAAAGCGGGCATAGCGGTTCCAGGTGGTTTCGCCACCGGCCACCAAGTGGTAGATGCCGCTCAGGCCGTCACCCGATGCCATGGCGGTGCGCAGCGCATGCGCGGTCACATCGGCGATCAGGTCAGCACCGGTGGGCGCACCCCACTGGTCGTCGATGACGGCCAGCTTGTCGCGCTCCTGCGCCAGGCGCAGCATGGTCTTGGCGAAGTTGCCGCCCCGCGCGGCATAGACCCAGCTGGTGCGAAAAATCAAATGATTGGCACCGCTGGCCGCAATCTGCTGCTCGCCTTCGAGCTTGGTCTGCCGTAGACCGACAGCGGGCCGGTGGCCTGGTCCTCGCGCCAGGGCAGGTCGCCGCCGCCATCGAAGACATAGTCGGTGCTGTAGTGCACCAGCCAGGCGCCCAGCGCCTGGGCCTCGCGCGCCAGCACGCCCACGGCCTGGCATTGATGGTGCGCGCAGCCTCGGGCTCACTCTCGCCTTGTCCACTGCGGTGTAGGCAGCGGCATTGACGATCACATCGGGGGCCAGCGCACGCACGGTTTCGGCCAGTGCCTCGGGGCGCAGCAGGTCGCCGCACAGCGGGGTGCTGGCGCGGTCCAGCGCAATCACCTCGCCCAGCGGCAGCAGCTGCGCTGCAGCTCCCATCCGACCTGGCCATTCTTGCCCAACAACAGTATTTTCATCGCATCGTCCTGTCAGGCGGTCCCGGCATACAGATGCCTGGCCCGCCCACAACCGCCATCAGGCGTACTGCTTGCTGACCCAGTCCTTGTAGTCACCCGACTGCACCTGGGCCACCCAATCCTGGTGGTCCAGGTACCACTGCACGGTCTTGCGGATGCCGCTGTCAAAGGTTTCAGCCGGCTTCCAGCCCAGTTCCTTCTCCAGCTTGCGCGCATCGATCGCATAGCGGCGGTCATGGCCGGGGCGGTCCTTTACATAGATGATCTGCTCGGCGTAAGACTGGCCATCGGCACGCGGGCGCTGGGCGTCAAGCAGGCGGCAGACATGCTGGACGATCTCGATATTGGGCATCTCGTTCCAGCCGCCCACGTTGTAGGTCTCGCCCAGACGGCCCGCCTCCAGCACGCGGCGGATGGCGCTGCAGTGGTCCTTGACATAGAGCCAGTCGCGGATCTGCATGCCGTCGCCATACACGGGCAGGTTCTTGCCCGCCAGCGCGTTGACGATCATCAAAGGGATCAGCTTCTCGGGGAAGTGGTAGGGGCCGTAGTTGTTCGAGCAGTTGGTGGTCAGCACCGGCAAGCCATAGGTGTGGAACCAGGCACGCACCAGATGGTCGCTGGCCGCCTTGCTTGCGCTGTAGGGGCTGTTGGGCTCGAAGTTATGGGTTTCTGTGAAGGCCGGGTCGTCCTTTTCCAGGCTGCCGTAGACCTCATCGGTCGATACGTGCAGAAAGCGGAAACCGGTCTTGCGCTCGCCTTCCAGGCCACTCCAGTAGGCACGGGCGGCCTCCAGCAGGCGCAGGGTACCCACCACATTGGTCTGGATGAAATCCTCGGGGCCGTGGATCGAGCGGTCCACATGGCTTTCGGCGGCAAAGTGCACGATGGCGCGCGGCTGGTGCTCGGCCAGCAGGCGGTCGAGCAGCGCGCGGTCGCCGATATCGCCGTGCACAAAATGGTGGCGGCTGTCGCCCTGCAGGCTTTCTAGGTTGTGCAGATTGCCCGCGTAGGTCAACTTGTCGAGATTGACCACCGGTTCATCCGAACCCGCCAGCCAGTCCAACACAAAATTCGAGCCGATAAAGCCGGCGCCTCCGGTGACGAGAATCATGGTCAGTACAGGTAGTTCAACAAATAACCGTCCATTATCGCATTGCCCTTCTGCTGCACCAGCAGCCCGCTGGCAATAGAGGGCTATGTCTGTAAGCGCATGTGGCGCAGGTCTGCGTCAGCCCTTGGCGCCAAAGCGGCTGTGGGCAATATGCAGCAGGCCGTCAAAAATCAGGTTTTCGACCAGCTCAAAGGGCCGCGTCATGCTGGGCATCATCTTCCAGCCGGCGCCGCCTGTCATCACGCAGGCGGGCTCCTGGCCGCAGTGGGCCATCACATGCTGCACCATGCGCTCGACCGCACCGGCAATGGCATAGGTGCCGCCGCTGGTCAGTGCATCGCTGGTGTTGGTGGGAAATGGCCGCACCTCGCCGGTCGGCACATGCAGGCCAGCGGTGCCCGACTCCAGCGCCTTGAGCATGATGCCGTGGCCCGGCAAGATCAAACCGCCCAGAAACTTGCCATCGGCATCGATGGCTTCGACAGTGACCGCCGTACCCACCATGACCACCACCACCGGGCGCTGGCGCCCCTGGGCCAGCACATGGTGCCAGGCGCCCACCATCGCCACCCAGCGGTCCGTGCCCAGGCGGCTGGGGTGGTCATAGCCATTGGTCAGGCCCGCCTCCGCATTGGACGACACCACCCAGTTAGGCGCCAGGTCCCAAATGTCCATCTGCGTCTGCACCCGGCGGCGCACCACGTCGCCGGCCACCACACAGCCGAGCATGTGCTGGGGCTCGGGCAGCTCGCCCAGCTGCCTTCGGCCAGGCGCTCGATGTTGTCCAAGAACTCCACGCCATGGGCCAGCACGGCGGCGCCCGTTGAGCTGCGTCATACATCGCCCACTTGAGGCGCGTGTTCCCTACGTCGATGGCCAGAAAATGCATGGCGGCATTATCGGCCTTTTTGCTCGCCCGCCTTGTTGCCCGTGCAACATCCCGGGATCCCGCGTCTTCCCGGCACCACTGTGAATTTTTTTCAAGCGGCACCGTCTGACTTCATCGCGTTCGCAAATACCTATATATTGGACAGTTCCTGTAACCAACCCTCTAGGAGTCACCATGGGACTGTTCAGCTTTATCAAGGAAGCCGGTGAGAAATTGTTCGGCGGCAAGGAAGCGGCTGCCGCTACGGCACCGCAAGACCTGAACGCGACGGCAGGCGCTGCCATCGAAAAATACATTGGCACCCAGAACCTGGGCGTGTCTGATGTGAAGGTCGCCTTTGATGCCGGCAAGGTCACCGTGACCGGTGTGGCCCCCACCCAGGCGGCGAAGGAAAAAGTCACGCTGTGCTGCGGCAATGTCTCGAGCGTCAGCGATGTCGACAACCAGATGACCGTTACCAACCCTGAGCCAGAAGCCAAGTACTACGACGTGGTCTCGGGTGACACGCTGTCGGGTATCTCCAAGAAGATGTATGGCGATGCCAACAAGTACATGACGATCTTCGAAGCCAACAAGCCCATGCTGAGCGACCCCAACAAGATCTACCCCGGCCAGAAGCTGCGCATTCCAGCGCTGTAATCCAGCCCCGTCCATCAAAAAATCCCGCAACCGGACTGGCCGGTGCGGGATTTTTTTCGTCCAGGCTCGCGGGTTAGCGGGCCTGCGCCTGCTGAAAGCGCTCGACCAGCTGGCGCAGATCCTGCTCGGCCTTGTAGATGACCGCCAGGTACTCGTGGTTGTTGATGCCCCAGAGCGAGGAGTCCATGTCGGTGGTGTGAGCCACCAAAAACGGCAAGGTGGTGACCACCCGCATCTGGGCGCGGCCCTGCAGGTAGCTGTCGATGGTGTTGGTATGCGGGTCGCGGATGGAGGAATTCCACTGCGCCAGCGCTTCGAGCGCGGGCTGCGCGTAGATGTTGTGCACCATGCTGGTCATGCGGTCGAGCACCACAAAGGTCTCACCGTCCCGCTCCTGCACCTCCAGCACCTGGGTGCCCGGGTGGATCTTGGCGATCAGACCGGCAAAGATATCCCACTGACCGTCATGGGCAGCCAGCCAGCTATCGACGCGGGCGCGGCGCTGGGCATAGTCGGGCGGCATCTCGACATCGTCTTCCATGATCTCCAGCTGCGTCGCCCCGGTCTGCAAGGCCTTGCGCGCCAGGTACTGGTAGCTCATCGCGCAGCCCAGCCAGCCGGGGCTGTAGCGCACGCCATCGAACACCGCCACCTCGGACTGCAGACCCGGCAAGGTCTGCTCGATGAAATGGCGCGGCGGCGCACGGTCTCAGGCATGCTCAGCACCATGCAGCGGCCGGGCAGCGGCTGCGGCATCGTCAGCGCCTCCCACTGCGCCGCATCGATGCGGCCCAGCGCATAAAGAGCGCGCAGCACCATGAATTCAAACTGCTGGCCGCTGCGCACCACCTCATCCGCCAGCCCTTGCTGCAGCTGAGCCGGCGAGTGCACCTGCTGCTCCAGCATCTCCTGCACGGCCTGCACCATCGCCTGGGCGTCGCCCACCGGCGTTACCCGCAGCGCGGGGTTGTCCAGCAAGGCCGCATGCTGGTGGATATCGGCACTGCTCTCGGTCACCACGGGCGTGCCCAGGCTCAGACATTCGTATACCCGGTGGTCTCAAGCAAGGCGCCTTCGTAGTAGTGGATATTGACAACCACCCGCGCCTGGCGCACGGCCTGGCGCAAGGCATCGCCAAACAGGTTGCCCTCGATGCGCACCGAGAACTGGCGCTGCAAGGCCTGCAGCATCTCCTGCGCCGCGGCGCATTCACATCGCCGTAGAACAGCACATCGCAGTTCGGCTCGACGGGCGACAATGCAGGCTCGCCGCAGTCCTGCAACAGCTGCGAATACGCGGCCACGCCACCAATGGGCACCAGGAAGGTGTGCGGATAGCGGATGCCCTTGGTCTCCAAAAAGGCCAGGTTGGCTGGTGCATAGTCCCAGGCGGACAGCGAGTTTTCCAAGATCGCCAGGTAGTCATCAGTGAACCAACGCGGGCTGACGCTTTGCTCCATCTGAAAGACGATGCGCTTCTCACCGGGCGGCAGCTGTTTGAACATCTGCGGGCAGACCACGATGTACATATCCAGACCAAAGCCCTCGGCCGGCACATCCTGCAGCAGGCTCACTTCAAAGCCGGCCTTGCGCAGCACCTGGGCCAGCGCATGCGCAACAAACTGCGTGTGCGCCGTGGCCAAAATGCCGTAGTGCCGGTTGTTGCCAGGCAGCAAGGCTACCGCCGACCCCGCGCGCCCCGGGCCTGGCGCATCTTGCGGCGCAGCGCATGGCGCAGCGGCGCAGGCCAGCGGGCTCATAGGGCGCCAGCTTTT
>NZ_JBHRUZ010000028.1:0-18993 GCF_042647185.1 Comamonas sp. JC664 | reverse complement strand
CCGTTGGTGCTGGTGGTCGACGACTCCATCACCGTGCGCCGCGTGACGCAGCGCCTGCTGCAGCGCGAAGGCTACCGGGTGGCACTGGCTGCCGATGCCTGCAGGCACTGGACCGTCTGCGCGAAGAGCGCCGGTCATGGTGCTGTCGGACATCGAGATGCCGCGCATGGACGGCTTCGAGCTGGTGCGCGAGATCCGTGCCGATGCGGCGATGAACGACCTGCCGGTGGTGATGATCACCTCGCGCATTGCCGACAAGCACCGCGAGCACGCCGCCAGCCTGGGCGTGGACCACTACCTGGGCAAGCCCTATGCCGACGAGGTGCTGCTGTCGCTGGTACGCCAGTGCGTGCTGGACCACGAGATCAAGGCGGCCGACGCCGGCACGCTGCACTGATCGGGTGGAGGGCTCCTGCCAGAAGGGCTGCCTGCGGGCAGCCCTTTTTTTATGCGCGCCAGGCAGCGCATGCAGAGGGCTGTGCAGACAAAAGGGCGGCAGCCTGCCCGTACAATGGTTCCCCTGAGCGCTGAGACTGACACTTCCGGGACCATGAACTCACCCACCACTTTCTGATTGCGATGCCTGGCATGCAAGACGAGATGTTTGGCCGCAGCGTGGTCTATGTGTGTGAGCACAGCGAAAAAGGCGCGCTGGGCATCATCATCAACAAGCCCTCGGACATCACGATGGCAAGCTGTTGACAAGGTCGACCTGCCGCTGCGCCGTGAGACCTGGAGCTCGAGCCCGTGTTTCCAGGGCGGCCCGGTGCACACCGAGCGCGGCTTTGTGCTGCACGATCGGATCGTGATCGAGTCGGGCGCCGTCGATGAGTCGGCGTACTCGGCGACCCTGACATTCCCGCGGCTGGAGATGACCACCTCGCGCGATGTGCTCGAAGCGCTGTCCCCGGCGCCGGCCCGCACCGGGTGCTGGTCTCGCTGGTTATTCGACCTGGGGCGAAGGCCAGCTGGAGTCGGAGATCACCGAAAACGCCTGGCTCACGGTGCATGCCGATGCCGGCGTGATTTTTGACACCCCTGTGGCGAGCGCTATGACACCGCGCTGGCGCTGCTGGGTGTGCAGCCCTGGGCCCTGTCTGCCGCCGCAGGCCGCGCATGACGGACGCGGCCACCAAGCCTTTGCTGGCCGAGGCTGCGCGCATGCAAAGCTTTATCGCCTTTTGACTTTGGCATGAAGGCGCACCGGCGCTGCCTTTGGCACCCGCATGCTGGGCACGGCCCGGCCGCTGCCGACGATCCATGCCGAAGGAAAAGCCCGCTTTACCCCGATGGAGAGCCTGATTGCGCAGTGGCAGCCCGATGCGCTGGTGGTCGGCATTCCTTTCACCCCGATGGCCCCGCCCATGAGAACACGGCGCTGGCGCTGCGTTTTGCGCGCCAGCTGCGGGGGCGCTTTGGCCTGCTGGTGTTCGAGGTGGACGAGCGCTACAGCACCACCGAAGCGCTGGCCAACGGCTGCGCGCGACGCCGATGCGGCCTCGGCCTGCATCATTCTTGAACAGTTCATGCGCATCTGGATGTGCCTGACGTGGGCCACCCGAACTGAGCCGCTATAGACCCTCCATGCCCGTACTGACTCGCTCCCTCATCGGCCTGTGGCGTCTTGCGCGCATGGGCGGGCATATCACCACCGGGGTCATCACGATCTGGCTGAAATTTGGCCGCATGGGCCATGAGGAGCGCAACCGCGCGGTGGAGCGCTGGGCCGGCAAGCTCATGCAGCTTTGCGGCATCGAGCTGCGCGTGCTGGCGCCGTGCCCCAGCAGGGCCCCTTGCGATTGTTGCCAACCACCTGTCCTGGCTCGATATTCCGGCCATCCATGCGGCCCGGCACTGCCGCTTTGTCTCCAAGTCCGACGTCAAGGCTGGCCGGTGATTGGCGGGCTCGCCAGCGCTGCGGGCACCTTGTTCATCGAGCGCAACTCCCGGCGCGATGCGATGCGCACCGTCAGCCGCATGGAAGAGGCCATGCGCAACGGCGATATGGTCGCCGTGTTTCCCGAAGGCACCACCGGTGATGGCCAGCAGCTGCTACCTTCCATGCGAACCTGCTGCAATCGGCGATTGCCGCTGAGGCCCCGGTGCTGCGCTGGGCCTGTGCTTTTACGACAAGCACAGCGGCCGCATGAGCAGCGCCCCCAGCTATGTCGGCGATGAGAGCCTGCTGGGCTCCATCTGGCGCACGGTGACGGCCCCGCCGCTGGTGGCCCAGCTCAACTATGGCGAGCCGCAAAGCAGCGCAGGCCCAACGGGCGCGACTGGTCGGCCGAGCTGCAGGCGGCAGTGGACCAGTTGCGCCAGGTGCAGCGCTGATACGGACGAGATTTGTTGGGCTTGAGACCCGCGCGTAACGGGCTTGAGTCATTGAACAGGTTCTCAGTGCTCGGGCGCAAAGCAGACCAGGTGCTCGGGCTGGGCGCGCAGCCAATGCTCTCGCCCAGCGCATGCTGCAGCTGGCTGGAGACCTGGGCGTAGACCAGCTGCTGGCTGGGCAGCTGCAAGGTGTACAAAAACTGCGATCCCCGAAACGACTTGCGCAGCAGGGTTGCCCGGTAGGGCGATGCCGGGTCAAACACCACCTCGCTGGCGCGCAGCAGCACATCGCAGGCCTCTGGGGCCTCAGGCGGGCAATGGAACCGAGGGGGGTGTCCAGCTGCCAGCCCTGTGCAGAAGGCAGCGGGCTGGCCGGCAGCAGGCTGCCATGGCCAATAAAGTTGGCACAAAGCGGCTCGCCGGCTTTTGGAACAGGGTCGTGGCATCGGCCCATTGGTGCAGATGGCGCTTTCCATCACGCCGATCTGGTCGCCAATGGCAAAGGCTTCGAGCTGTCATGGGTGACGAAGAGGGCGGTCGCCCGTGCGGCTTGAGGATGTCGCGCAGCTCATGGGCCAGGCGCTCGCGCAGATCCACATCGAGGTTGGAGAAGGGTTCATCGAGCAGCATCAGCTGCGGCTCGGGTGCCAGCGCCCGGGCCAGCGCCACGCGTTGCTGCTGGCCGCCCGAGAGCTCATGCGGGTAGCGCGCAGCGCTGTTCTCCAGCCCCACCAGGCGCAGCACCTCTTGCACGCGCGCTTGTTGCTCGGCCTTGGGCCGCTGGTGGATGCCAAAGGCCACATTCTTGCCGACGCTCAAATGCGGGAAGAGGGCGTAGTCCTGGAACACCATGCCGATGCGGCGCTTCTCAGGCGGCAGGCTGTGCTGGTGCTGCTGACCACCTGGCCTTGCAGCCGGATCTCGCCGCCGCTGATGGGCTCCAGCCCGGCCACGGCGCGCAGCAAGGTGGTCTTGCCGCAGCCCGAGGGACCAATCAGCACCCCGATATCGCCAGCTTGCAGCTGCAAGGACACCTGCGCCACGGCAGGCTGGGGGCGGCCCGGCGTAGCGCACATTCAGTTGGGAGACCTCAAGAAACATGGCGGCATTGTAGAGGGTCCGCCCAATGGCAAGGCCATAAGGATGCTTTGCATAACCCTCGCCCGATGGAATGGACGCGGATCGGATGAGCCGCAAGGCGTCTTTCGCAGTGAATAGCCGAAGCTATTGACAAGGGAGACAACGCAGCGGATCGCCCGAGACCGCGTTCAGGCCATGGCAGGGATTTATGCAGAGGATCCTTCGCAAGGGCGCAGGTAGAATCGCCAGCTTTTGGCCCGTCAGTGATTCGCATTTGCAAAACCTTGCCCGCTTCCGTCGTCAGCTGCTGCTCGTAGCCATTGCCCTGGTGTTGGTGTTGCCAGTGCTCACGTCTTTAGCGCCTGGCTGCCCGGGGCGGGCAATGACGCCGATGCCTTTGCCGTGGTGCGGGAGATGTTTGCCACGGTGCTGCCCGGCTATATCCGCACAAACGGTGGCGCTGGGCCTGATGGTGGCGCTGGGCGCGGCGGTGCTGGGCAGCTTGTGCGCGGCGGCTGTGACCTTGTTCGATTTTCGCGGCCGCAAGACCTGGAGTGGCTGCTGCTGCTGCCGCTGGCGATGCCGGCCTACGTGACGGCCTATGCCTATACCGACTTTCTGCAGTTCAGCGGGCCGCTGCAGGTGTGGATGCGTGCCAGCTTTGGCTGGGAAGGGCGCTTGCTGCCGGAGGTGCGGTCGCTGGGCGGCGCCGTGCTGGTGTTTGTGGTCTCGCTCTACCCCTATGTCTACCTGCTGGCGCGCACGGCGCTGAGCGAGCGCGCCGCGCACCTGATGGAGGCCGCGCGCCTGCTGGGCGCGTCGATGCCGCGCCGCATCTGGACGGTGGCCTTGCCGATGGCGCGACCTGCCGTGGTGGCCGGGGTGGCGCTGGTGATGATGGAGACCCTGGCCGATTTTGGCGTGGTGAGCTACTTTGGCATCCAGACCTTTACCCACCGGCATCTACAAGGCCTGGTTGGCGATGGAAAACCGCAGTGCTGCCGCCCAGCTGGCCACGATGCTGCTGGTCCTGGTGCTGGTGGTGCTGCAGCTGGAGCTGCGCGCGCAGCGGCGCATGCGCTTTGTCCACCAGCGGGGTGGGGCGCGCCTCATCGGCCGAGGCCCAGCCCTACCGCCTGCAAGGCGCGCGCTGCCTGGCTGCCTGGCTGGTCTGTGGTCTGCCGGTGCTGCTGGGCTTTGTGCTGCCGGTCCTGTTCATGCTGCGGCCTCTGGCGGCCGATTGGTCGGTGATTCCGCTGGACCGCTTTGTGCAGTGGGCGGGCAACAGCATCCGCTTTGGCGCCATCACCGCCGTGCTGGCGGTGGCCATTGCGATGCTGGCCGCCTACGCTGCACGCCGCAGCCAGGACTGGGTCACACGCAGCACCGTGGGCCTTATCAGCCTGGGCTATGCGGTGCCTGGCGCGGTGATTGTGGTGGGCTTGCTGCTGCCCGTTGGCTGGGTGCAGCAGGCGTTTCCGCAATGGGGCTTTCCGCGCTGATCACCGCCACCTCGACCGGCATCATCTGGGCCTACCTGGTGCGCTTTACCGCCATTGCGCTGCAGGCCTTGCAAAGCGGCTACACCCGCATTCCCAAGAGCCTCGATGAATCGGCGCGCATGCTGGGCGTGGGCAGCGCCGGCCTGCTGGCCCGCGTGCATGGTCCGCTGCTGCGCCGCTCGGCCTTGACCGCTGCCTTGCTGGTGTTTGTCGATGTGATGAAGGAGCTGCCCGCGACGATGGTGCTGCGGCCCTTCAACAGCGACACCTTGGCCGTCGTCGCCTACCAGCTGGCACGCGATGAGCGCCTGGGAGAGGCGGCGCTGCCATCGCTGGCACTGGTGCTGGTGGGGCTGGTGCCGGTCATCTTGCTGATCCGCACCATGCGCAGCTCGGCTGCGCGCTGAGAGTCCTCGGCTCCTGGGTCTTTGCCTTGTCTGTTGACGCAGCGGGGCAGGTCCGGCTATACGCTTGCATGTGCTGTCGACCCACAGCGCGCTGTGGCCGCAATAATTGGCAATTCTGTGGTGTTCTCGCCGGATCCATAGCGGACCTATATCGCATTTGATCTGGATCAAACAATCACTTCGGGTTTCCCCCTAAACTTCATTTTTGAAACATTAATTGACTATTGGTGTTTCGTTTTTTGAATCACCGGGATGGTCACCATCCGCTCGGTCGGATGGCAGGCGCGCTGAGGTCGTGCCCGGCTTGCTCCCTGTCCACCTCCCACTGCCGCCCAGCGGCTCCCATCGCGTGCAAACACCAACACCCGTTCTGGAAACAGACAACTGGGGCGTGGCCTATGGCGACAAGGTCATCCTCTCCGGCTTGCAACTGCAGATTGCGCCCTGCGCCGTGACAGCCCTTATGGGGCCGGTGGGCGGGGGCAAGTCCCCGCGCTGCGCAGCTGGCCGGTCTCAATGACGAGAACCCGCGCTTTGTGCAATGGGGGCAGCTGCGCTATGCCGGCCAGCCGCTGGCAGGCACGCACCGGCCCAGCTGTGCGCCAGCATGTGCGCCTGATGCAATCGAGCGTGCTCGATTCGCTGACCGAACTGCTGCAACACAGCCATCCGCGCTCCGGCTGGACCGGCGTGCCTGGTGCGAGGCCTATCTGGAGCGCATGGGCTTTGCCGATATCCAGCCGCTGCTGGCGCCGCACGACGATCGAGCTGTCGGCAATGCACCAGCGCGCCATTGCCATCTTGCGCGAGGCCGCGCCGAGCCTGCGCTGCTGATGTGTGACGAGCCCACCGCCGACCTGCAGGACTACGACAGCTACCTGCTGCTGGAGCTGCTCAAGCGCATTTCCCAGGAGCGCGCCGTGCTGCTGGTGACCCACAACCAGCGCCACGCCCAGCGCGTGGCCGACCATGTGCTGCAGCTGGCCGGCGGCGCGGTGCAGGAGACGAGCCGCGCCGAGCGCTTTTTCTCTGCGCCTTATTCACCCGCCGGCCAGCAGTTTGTGCGCAGCGGCAGCTGCGCGGTGGTGGCCCGCAGCGAACGGTGCAAGAGGCCATGCAGGCCGAGCCAGCCCCTGTCACTGTTGCCGCGCCGGCGCCCACCGCTGCGCAGGCCGCACGCCAAAGCAGCGCGCGGTATTGCCCGATCTGGTGCTGGCCAATCCGGTGCTGGCGGCCGAACATTTTGTGCCTGGCGCACGCGGGCCGCGCGGCTTTGCCTGGCTGGTGCCCGGCAAGCTGGCGGGCACGCCGCTGCCAGGGGTGGTCAACGACACCGATGTGGACATGCAGGCCTTGAAGCGCTGCGGCATCACCGTGCTGGTGTCGCTCACCGAAAACGACATCGACCAGGCGGCGCTGGCGCGCAACGGCCTGCGCATGTGCATCTGCCCGTGCATGACGCGAGCCGCCCTCGTGTCGCAGCTGCAGATGCTGATGCTCAAGATGAAACGCCTGCTGCTGGCCGGTGACGTGCTGGCCGTGCACTGCCTGGCAGGCCTGGGCCGCACCGGCACCGTGCTGGCCGCCTGGCTGGTATTTGAAGCGTCACCGCCGAAGAAGCGCTGCGCCGTGTGCGCGAGATCGAGCCGCAGTACGTGCAGTCCGAGCAGCAGGAGAGAGAGCGCTGCTGGCGTACGAGGAAATGCTGCTGGAAAAAATGGGCTGATCGCCGTTTGGCGTCGGCCCTTGACCTACCCACTTTGAAGGAACACAACTCATGTCCATGGAACCGTTTTACAGAAAGTCGCCACCTTTGTGCCTGAATGCCTGGCTGCCGGCTATGTCGACGTGGCCACCGGCATGCTGCTGGCCATTCGCACGGTGGATTCGCACCCGCGCGAGGTGATCGACCTGGTGGCCGCTGCAACGGCCGACCTTTCAACGGCCCCAATGTCTCGATGATCGAGCGCATGTTCAAGAAGTCGCGTGGCCTGCAGGACGACGGCCACCACTACTTCCAGGAGATCATCGTCAACAGCGACAACCTGATCCACATCTTCATGCGCGGCAAGACCACCCCGAGTATGTGGCCGTGCTGGTCTGCCGACGCACTGCCAATCTGGGCATGGCGCTGACCAAGGCGCGCATCATCATGCCCGAGCTCGAAGCCTCTCTGTAATAAGATCGGGGCCATGGCCCCAGAAGACACGATCACCATCTACCACAACCCGCGCTGCAGCAATTCGCGCGGCGCGCTGGCGCTGATTGAGGCGCGCGGCATCCAGCCCCGGGTTGTTGACTACCTCCATGCCCAGCTCGATGCCGCCCATCTGGCGGCGCTGATCGCCCAACTGGTTTGCCAGTGCGCGAGGTGATGCGTAGCAAGGAAGCCATTTACCAGGAACTGGACCTGGGCTCGAAGGCCTGAGCGATGCCGAGCTGATCGCGCAGATTGCCGCCCACCCCGAGCTCCTCAACCGGCCGATTGTGGTGAGCGCCAAGGGCGCCCGTTTGTGCCGCCGCCCGAGCGGGTGCTCGATCTGCTCTGATGGGCCCGGCCACCTGCCTGCCAAGCCGCAGCCCTGCACCAGCAGACGGGGGCTAGCAGATGCTGCGCGTGACCGTCCTGTCCGGCCTGGGCCACACGATTGCGGTGATGGTGGCGCTTTTGGTCTACACGCTGGTCACACGCGCCGGCCACCAGCGCCGCACCCGGCATCGGCCATTGGCTGGGTGCTGGGCATGGTCACCTTTCCCTATCTCTTTTTGCCGCTGTTTCTGGTGTTCGGGCCGCGCAAGGCGGTGCGGCCCCCGGCGCATGCGGTCATCCCCAACAGCGGGCAGCGCCGCAGCAGCGTGCCAAGCAGGTGCCGGCCTGGGCCGGCCAGCTGCTGGCGAGCATGGAGCTCGATGCCGCCCAGCCCAATGCCAAGGTGGTGTTTCACCAGGATGGTTTGCAGGCCCTGCAGCAGTTGCTGCGTCTGATCGAGCAGGCCCAGCGCAATCTGGACCTGTGCACCTATGTGTTTGCCCGACGATGTGGTGGGGCGCCAGATTGGCACGGCGCTGCAGCAGGCAGCGCGCGCGGCGTCAGGGTGCGCTTGCTGCTCGATGGCGTGGGCTGCTGGCGCCTGCTGCCGTCGCGGCTTCTGCGCCAGTTGCGGCGCTCGGGCGTGCTGGTGCGCCGTTTCATGGTGCCGATGCTCCAGCCCATTCGCGGCGGCAGCAACCTGCGCAACCACCGCAAGCTGGCCGTGGCCGATGGCGTGCATGTCTGGAGCGGTGGGCGCAATCTGGCCGATGAGTATTTTTTGCCCAGCAGCGCCGGGCACCCGGCCTGGGTGGACCTGAGCTTCAAACGTGCAAGGGGCCTTGGCCGGTGTGGTGACGGCGCAGTTCGAGGCGGACTGGCGTGCAGCCCGAGGGCGCGCCGCCCGGTGTGGCTGTCGCCGGCGATGGCGCTGGGTGGCGGGGACCAGGCCTGGGCGCAGTGGCTGCCCAGCGGGCCCGACCATGCCGACGACACCTTGCATGCGCTCTACCTGGCCAGCGCCTTCCATGCGCAGACCTCCATCACCTTGTGAGCCCGTATTTTGTGCCCGATGACGCGCTGATCGAAGCCTGGTGCCTGGCCTGCCGGCGCGGCGTGCACCTGCGCGTGGTGGTGCCCCAGCGCTCCAACCACCGCCTGGCCCGACTGGGCGCGCGAGCGCGCGTTGCGCGCCTTGGTGCTGGCGGGGGGCAGAGGTATTTTGCTCCCCCCACATGGTGCATGCCAAGGTGGTGGTGGTGGACGACCGCATGGGGCTGTGCGGATCGGCCAACCTCGACGGGCGCAGCCTGTTCTTGAACTACGAGGCGATGACCGCCTTCTACAGCGCCCCCGACATCGCCTGGCTGCAGCAGTGGTCTGAGCAGCAGATGGCCGCAAAGCTCCCCCTACGCCTACCGCGCCCCTGGCTGGTGGCGCGATGTAGGGGAGGGGCTGGTGCGCGCAGTCGCCTTTCAGCTCTGAGGCGCAACGCAGCGCCAGCGCCACCACAAAGCCACCCGCAGGTGGCTGGCATCAGGCCTGCGGTCGTTTGCGTGCACGCGCCAGGCCCCATCCGGCAACCAGGCCGACAGACCGAGGCAAGGCCCAGATATCGAGCAGCGGAACTGCCTTGGGCGTGGCCGGTTGCGGCGGCGTCGTGGTCTTGATCGCCCAAAGGCGGCACTGCAGACCTCGGCACCCACCAGGGTGCCACGCTGGGCCACGGGGGTGACGCAGTAGTACAGATAGGCTTGTCGTCGGCCGCTTGCGTGGTGTAGGTCACCGTGCCCGATGCGCCCATCGTGTTGCCTGACTGCAGCACCGTACCCTGGGCCGCCTGGGTCAGGTCGGCATTGGCACTGCGCACCCATTGGTAGCGCGTACCTGCCGTGCTGCCATCTTCCAGGGTCGGTTTCGGTGTCGGCATAGCTGTAGCTGCCGGTCAGCGTCTGGCCGACCTCGGGCTGGCATTGACGGCAGGGATGGCGCTGGGCGCCTCATTGGCGGTACAGGCATTGGCCCCTGCGATGGCGGCGGCAAAGCCCATGGCGGGGTTGCCGCTTTTGACATAGACCGTGATGGTGTTGGCCCCTGCCTTGCAATCGGGCGAGGCCATCGCAATGGTGAGCCAGCGAGAGCTGCCAAAGCCGTTGTAGCCAAACTGGTTGGCGCTGCCCGCTTGGGGCAGACCCCAGGTTCCGCACCGCGTGCCAGCTGCGATTGGCCGTTGATGAAGATATCCACCACCGAGTTGTCGGCGCTGTAGGTCATCGAGGGCTGAAAGCTACCCAGAGACACGCGGGGTCGAGGTTGAACTGCACCTGGAACAGCCCATCGATATTGCCAAAGTTGGCGCCATCGATGTAGGGCTGGCCGCCCCAGGCATTGAGGCCAATCCACTGCGCGGTGCTGCTGTTGGCTGGCGTGCTGGTCCAGCTCGCGTTGCGGCTGGTGACGATGGCTGCATCACCAAAACTGCCCCAGTTGGCAGGCGAGCTGCCCGCGTAGGCCGCCAGGTACTGGAAGCGCCAACGTCCGTCGATGGCTGGGTTGATGCACTGGGCTGGCCGGTGTTGAGCTGCGCCAGCGAGTTGGGCTGCAGTCGATGGTTGACGGGGCTCTGGGCTTGCGCCGGCAGGGCACAGACGGCCATGGCTGTCGCCAGCAGCGAGCTGGCAAGCCAGGCTTGGGGCTGTGGTGTGGACCGGAAAAACATCGTAAATGGCATCCAAGAATTCAATTGATTTTTTATTATTCCAAATCGAATTGTCCGCGTCTGTTACCAACGCTGCCCAGGGATGCCTTTTGATAATTGTCCACAGAGTTGTGGCATTTTGCTGCTGCTCCGGTGCGGGCAGGCTGCCTGCAGTGGCCTTGTCAACGGTGGAGGGTGGGGTGGGCGTGGCTTGCGGCTGCACCGAAGGTGTGGTCTGCGATGCAGCAGCCATTGACAAGTAAACCTGACATTTGCTAAAGTCAGGTTTACTTTACATCTCGCTTTATCCTGACCATGCATAACGCTCCTCCTCCCCCTTACCCCAGCCCCAGCATGCGCGCCTACTTCCTCCGCACAGCGCTGTGGATGGGCCTGTACTGCGCCCTCCATGCGCTGGTCATCGTGGGCGTTTTTGATGCCATCCTTGGCACGCCCGCGCCTGGCTGCTGGCGCTGGCCGTTGCGCTGCCGATTGCCGCGCAGCTGCGTGCGTCCTTGCAGTGGATACAGGCAGCGGACGAGTACCAGCGCGCGCAGGCCGTCCGCAGCGTGGTGATCGCCTGCGGCCTGGTGCTGATACTGTGCAGCGTCTGGGGCTTTGGCGAGAGCTATGCCGCAGCGCCCATGCACCGGCCTGGCTGGTGGTGCCGCTGTTCTGGTGGTCTGGGGGCTCGTCACTGGCGTAATGCGGCTGCGCAGCTGAGATGGACAACCATCTGCGTACGCTGCGCGCCCAGGCCCAATGGACCCAGGCCGATCTGGCGCAGCGCCTGGGGGTATCGCGCCAGGCCGTCAACGCGCTGGAGACGGGCAAGCACGACCCGTCGCTGGACCTGGCCTACCGCATCAGCGTGGTGTTTTGAGCTGCCGGTCGAGGCGATCTTTCAGAACCCTTACCGCAGCGCGCCGGGCTTCGATCGCGATCTGTGTCAAGCATGGGCGTGCCTAGCCCCTTATCGTCGGCATTGGCTGACAGGTTTTCTCTGCTTTGGTATGAAGCTAGTGGCTCTCTGAATAAGAGAGCTGAACAACATGCGCGCCGCCATCTGGCTGCCATCATCGGGCCAGATACTGGCCGCTGGCGCCACTCGCTCTCGCTTCGTTTGTCTTCAATGCTTGTTTGAAAGGTACACCATGGCCAAATCTGAACGCAGCACGAAAACGGATATCAAAGCCCGCCGCAAGGCCCCGCTGGCAACGCCCAGCGATTGGATGCCGGGGCCACCAAGGACATCAGCGCGGCCCTCACGGCATCCTGGCCGATGTGTTTTGCGCTCTACCTGAAGACCAAGAATTTCCACTGGCACATGAGCGGCCCGCACTTCCGTGACTACCACCTGCTGCTCGATGAACAGGCCGACCAGCTCTATGCGATGACCGACGCGATTGCCGAGCGCATCGCAAAGTGGGCGGCACGACCTTGCGCTCCATTGGCCACATCGCGCGCCTGCAGCGCATCAGCGACAACGATGCCGACTATGTCGATCCGCTCGATATGCTGGCCGAGCTGCGTGAGGACAACCAGCAGCTCGCCGCCCGCCTGCGCGAAGCCCACAACGTGACCGACGAGCACCGCGATATTGCCTCGTCCAGCCTGCTGGAAAACTGGATTGACGAGACCGAGCGCCGCACCTGGTTCCTGTTTGAATCCAGCCGCAACGCCGGCTAAGCGCCCCAGGCTATCCCCGTTGCAGTAGCCGGGACCGTGCCTGGCTCAGCGCCGCGCTGGCTTTGCCACTGCGCGTTGGCGGCGTTGCTGCATCCAGGCGATGGGTGCCAGCACCAGCGACAGCAAGGCCAGGCTCCATGGGGGCAGGGTGGGCACCGGTGTGGGAGCCACGGCAGGCACTACCACCGCACGACCGACCACCTCACCCGAGGCGATAAATCGCATGGCGCCTGGGCCTGAACAGGTGGCATCGGGGCAGAAGGTGGAAAAGGCCTTGTTCCGTAGTGCCACCGTGACTGCCGCTTCTGCTTCAGGCGGCTTGATCGCAATCGTGCCACCGGCATCCGTCATCGGGCTTTGCAGGTCCAGCAAAATGACTTGCTTGCCCGTCAGATCGCTGGTGTCAGCAGGCACAAAGATCATGTTTTGTGCCGGGTCGGCAGGTAGGCGTCGCAGTTGGAGCCATCGCAGGTATTGCTGAAGCTGGCAGCCGGTATGCCCTCCGTGCCCGTGGCGGTCACATTGATGGCGCTAAAGGTCTGGGTGGTGGCATCAAACACATAGGACCAGAGGCGGTGCCGCCATCGACAAACTTCACGTCTGTCAGGGTCCACTGCACCAACGCTGCATTCGCGGCCGAGGCAAAGCCCCCGATGGCCAGGGCCAGGGCGCCGGCGCACAGCAATGTTTTCATCGCAATCTCCATGTGTGTGGAATGCAAACAAATGTATCGCATTTGCAAGTATTTACTATCCCGTATTCTGGGGATTTCATGGGCGTTGAAGCTGTGTTAGACGCTATTGTCAGACGCCACGCCTTTTTGCTGAGAGTTGGCCTGGCGAGGGCACCAGTGCACGTAAAGATTGCTACAGTTTGAGCCTGCATCAATTTTGTGGTGGATCTATGGATAACCAAGAAACAGTCACCATCCATACACCTTTTGCGATCTCGCCCCGGGGGGCTGAGGTTCTGGCAACGGGTTGGAGCGTCAGGAAAGAGTTCATCGGCGAGCCGGTGCACGATACCAACGGCCAGGAAATTGGTACCGTGGATGATGTGATCGTCGGCAAGGAAGACAATCTTATTTTTTGCCATTGTCGGCATTGGCGGCTTTATGGCCTGGGCACCTACGATGTCGCCATTGAGTTCTCGCGTTTCAAAGTGGGCAAGTACGTTGCTGCTCCCGATGCGAGCAAGGAGACCTTGCAGGGCCTGCCCCAGTTTGTGTATCCGAAGGCCACTGCTTAAGGTCGATCATGTCGCGCAGAGCGCCGTGTGCTGTGCAACACAGCTCCGGCGCTTTTGCCTTGGTGGTCTTTGGGTCAAGGTGCCTGCGCCCGACCAGAAACTACCCGCAAAGGAACATGCGGGCTGAGCCAGCCGCCGGCACATCTGCCCAGCATGCGTGGCATGAAAAAGCCACCTTGCGGTGGCTATCCGTGATCGGCGATGGTATTTAGCCGATGTGCTTGCGCTGGCGCCGGATCCCCAGCAGGGCGATCAGCGTGTTCAAGCCATGAGCGCCCAGGGGCCCAAGCCTGGCACCGGTGTAGGCGCCTGCTGCACCACGCGGGTGGTGACCGGCCCTACAGGGCTGGTGCACACCTCCAGCCCAGGGCTTGCACCGGTTTGGCGCGGCAGGCTTGACGCAGAAGAAGACATATTGGTTCAGGTCTGCGGCTTGCAGGGTATAGGTAGGCGTCTGGCCTGCCCCCCGGTGGTGCCGCTCGCTACTACTGTGCCGTCGCTGGAGCTGCTGATGCTGGGGTTGGGGCTGGTCACAAACTGGTAGGTGGTGCCGCTGGGGTTTTCAACGTCGCTGTTGTTGTCCGCATAGGTGTAGCTGCCGGTCACGGTGGAGCCGACCTGGGGTGTGCCGGTGATCGACGGGACGGCCGTGGGCACCACATTGGGTGGCAGCTCGGTCACCGGGCCCAGCGCGGTAGTGCAGACCTCCAGCCCGGGGGTTGCGCCGGTTTGTGCATCTGGCCTGACGCAGAAAAAGATATTTTTTATCCTGGTCCGCTGGCTGCAAGGTGTAGGTGGGCGTCTGGCTTGCACCTCCGGTGGTTCCGCTCGCCACTACCGTGCCGTCGCTGGAGCTGCTGATGCTGGGACTGGCGCTGGTCACAAACTGGTAGGTGGTACCGCTGGGGTTTTCAACGTCGTTGTTGTTGTCCGCATAGGTGTAGCTGCCGGTCACGGTGGAGCCGACCTGCGAGGTGCCGGTGATCGTCGGCTCGGCAATCGGTTACGGTGTTCGGTGGTGCGCGTTCGATCAAGGCCACCATGTGCTGGTAGGCAGGATCGCGATTGCGAAACAGGTCCATCGTGTAGGTGCCGGACCGGTAGGAGGTACGCAGCGTCGGCAGACTGGCCTTCATGGCGTCGTACAAGGAGTTGTACGCGCTTACAAATGCGGCTTGGTCCGAGCCGCCATACTCAATGACGTTCTCTGAAAGCACGGGATGCGCCTGCACTGATGTTGATGCTGGCGGCGCTTCCGTCGTAGTCGTTGCCAAGCTCCCACAGTGCATACTGGAGGCTCGCCGCTTGCTCCACGCTCCCATTCTTGTAATAGCTGAGGTTAGTACTGGTCGAGCAGCCAGTAGATCGCGCCTCGCCCGCCGCTCCTGAGGCGCCCTTGATGCGCGTGGCGCCCGCTTCCGTGTCAAATTGGGCTTGAGGGACGGGTGTGGCGGCGTGGGCAAAAGGCGGTTGTGTGGAATGGTCAATGCAAAATCTGCAGTACTGGCTCATCGCTATACAGCGCCCCGTCGGCATCGTATGTGAGGTTCTCCGAGGTCCCGGAATAGATCGAACTGAAGTTGTAATTCACCGGGCCAGAAACGAACGCGGCGCTGGACAAGCCAGGCACCGCCATCGCAAGCGCTGCAGCAAAGGGTCAGCATTTGTTGTCGCATGATTCAATTCCATTCTCTAGGGGGAGGCGAAAATCTGCTCGGTTGAGAAAAATACCCACCATTCATTCAATGCGGCAGGGTATGGGGCTGCCTTTATGGCTGCACAAGCAGATAACCCGGTGGAGATAATTGCCTGATAACTGCTGGCTAATAGGTCAAGACCCATATATTTGACATGAATGTGCAGAAAGTTATGGGTTCATGTCTCTTAAGGGCTTGGCGGCAAAACAAAACTTACAGTTGGAACTGTACAACGCAATTACATACAGGCATCTTTGGTTTTATTAAAGAAGTTTGTTATTTGTATTTTTGGCGGGCGAAGGTGTAAATAGCGATGGAAATTCATATTGTTCACAATCAACGCAGCTTTTATTCAATGGCAAGATAAACCAAAACAATTAATAATGGTTGTTTAATAATTGTCTGACCGTGGGTATGAATAAGGCCCTGAACCGGTTGCTCATCGATAGAGCCCGCGCGTGCTCACTGAGGATGCTGCTTGAGCAGGTGGCCATCACGAAGATGGCCGTAGGTGTGACCTTGGGGCTGCGCCGTCCGTCCCATTGTTTGGCAGGCCGCCAGCCCGCTCTAGCGGTGTCAGCCGCTGATCGGGCCAAGCGATGTGCGGCCATCGTGGCTGTGCGCAGCCCATAACCCCAGGCGCTCGCGCAATACAAAGCGCAGCTGGCACCTGTGCATGACCTGGCGCGGTCACAGTGACGCTGGAGCGCGGCAGTGGCAATGGCGCCACCGGGATGGACAGCGCTACCTACGGACCTGGCCAGGGCGATCTGGATGATCAGGATGAAGCGGCTGGCTTTTGCACGGCCTGCTCCGCTGGCGTGGGCGCTGCGCTCTGCACCTGGCTGAGCATGTAGTTGGCCAGCGTCCTCATACAGCGGCCTGGCGATCATGCGTGAGACCAGGCTGGCCAGCATCGCGGCGGCCATCAGACTCAGCACATCGAGTGCCCATCGACCATCTCCATCACGATGATGAAGGCCGTGAGCGGGGCTTGTGTGACGGCGGCCAGGAAAGCGGCCATGCCCATCGCAATCAACGCGGGGGCGATGTCGCTGCCCCAGCATCAGCGAGACGTTGTGGCCCACACCTGCGCCAATCGACAGCGAGGGCGCGAAGATCCCGCCAGGCACGCCCACCCAGGCAGACAGCCAGGTGGCGATGAATTTGAGCGTCACATACAGCGCAGGCAACTCGGCCTCTCCCGCCAGCATGTGCTTGACTTCTTCCGGACCGGCGCCAAAGGTGGCCGCCGCTGGTGGACAGGCCGATGACGGCAATCAGCAAGCCGCCAGCAGCTGCAAAGCGGATGGGATACTGCGCGCGCAGGCGGTTGAGGCGCTCTGGCGCGCCGGTCAGGGACGCGGCCATGAGCTTGGCAAACAGGCCCCCAATACGCCGCAGCTCAAGGCCACACAGATGCCGGGCAGCAGTGCGTGCCAGTTGAGGCTGGGCACCTGGATGCGCCCAAAATAGTTCAGGTTGCCAAATGCGGAAACGCCCATCAGACCGGCCAGCACGATGGCGGCAATGATCAGCCGCTGGCGCGAGATTCCAGCTTGCGGGACAGCTCCTCAATGGCGAAAACGATCCCTGCCAGCGGCGCATTGAAGGCGGCTGCAATGCCCGCTGCACCGCCTGCCACCAGCAGCGCATGGCTGGTAATGCCTGAGCGCGGACCAAACCAGCGCTTGGCATGGTGCATGACGCCGGCGGCCACCTGCACGGACGGCCCTCGCGGCCAATCGACAGCCCCGCCAGAAACCCCAGGCCAGCCAGCGCAATCTTGCAGGCAGACAACCACAGCGAGACAAAGCGGCTGCGCTGCAGGTCGTTGAGCGCCGTCTCTTGCGCGGCCATGACCTGTGGAATGCCCGAGCCCGCAGCGCCAGGCGCCCAGCGGCGTGTGGCCCACACAATGGCTGCTGTCAGGCACGGAGTCCAGACCAGCACCGCCCAGCCACCTTGCGAGTGGTAGATGTGCATGAACCAGTCAAAGGCCTTCTCGGCCACCATCGGAAACCGACCACGCACAGGCCCGCTGCCGCAGCGTAGGCCAGCACAATGCAACGCTCCACCCAGCGCCATCCATCCCCGAATTCTTGCCTCAGGTTCTGTACGAAATCGGGTTCTTGCTGCATTGCGCCCTCATGGAGTGAGGGTGCCAGTCTAGTCAATTCGACTGTGGCCAGTCAGGCCGCCTTCCAACCCGTGACCATAACGCTCAGGTTTTGGGGCGAAAACGGATGTGTATGTAAAGGAAGCCTGACATGCGTCATTCAGTCCCTGACTCCCATCGCGCTTCGGATGCGCTGGTCGGCACAACGCGCCGCGATCCAGGTATGAAGTGGGGCGCAATGTACGCCACCGCGCTGAGCGTGCAGCGAACAAACCTTTTGGGAGGCGGCAGCGGCAGCCCGCGCGCTGAACTGCAGCAAAGGTGCCTGTCCGCTCAGTGGCTGTTTAACAGCAACTATTAAAAGTATTTCACATAGCTTGTTTTTTGTTACATTGCGGGTGCTCATTACAGAGAAACATTTATGTACATAAAACGCCTTCTGTTTCTTTGGTCATTGCGGCAGTAGCCGCCACCAGCAGCTTCGCCCAACAGGCATTTTACCAATGGCACGCTGAGCTCTGACCTGTCATTCAAAGACGAACTGGCCAGCACCTCGATGACGCTGGCGTATGACGGTAGCCATTACTGGTCTTCTTCAGGCGGCAGCGCAAGTGGCGAACGGCTGGCGCAGTACAGCAGTGCCGGTGCACTGGTCGCCAAGTTTGCCTCCGGACTGGACTTTCGGTCGGTGTTCACGCAAGGCGCAAACCTGTACGCGAGGCAATTCAACGACGCGACTATTTACCAGCAGGCGGCTGCCGGCACATTTTGCACCACTTGTCACTCTGACGGATCTGACGGAGCAGCAGGTGGGGGTGGTGCTGAACGGCGCCGGCAACGAATACATTGCACTGGTAGAAGGAAACGTCTATCGTTGGAGCCTCGCGGGTAGTCCGTTGGGCAGCGTTGCCTTGGTTGGCTTTGGCCCCCAACCGGGCGAGAACGAGTATCCCCAAAAACCGAGGCATCAGTGCATCGGGGAGTTACTGGTTTACCTATTCCAGGGCGTTGTATCGGCTTGGGATGCTTCGGGCAGCGGGTTGGCCAGACTTCCCTGGCGGGTGCGGGCACCTCTTTTGATTCCCATTTCAGCTTCAGTTTTGCAATGGTCGCTTTTGGGTCGTAGACCAAGCCGGTGCGGCCTGGCGTGGGCTATCCCCTGGTGGTGTTGGCGATTTCACCGGCGAGTTTGCCCGCCGGCAAGATCGGCGTGGCCTATAGCACACGATGACTGCAGGTGGGGGGACTGCTCCTTATACCTGGTCGGCCAGCGGTTGCCGGCAGGGTGGAGCATCGGCGCCGAGACGGGAGTTATCAGTGGTGTGCCGTCGGAGGCGACCACTGCGCAGGTCACCATTTCGGTGGTTGACAGTGCGAACCGGGGACAAGAGCACAAATATCACGCTCGTCATTGATCCACTGGATCTGACCGTCAACCCCAGCTTGCCCAATGGTCAAGTCGGCAAGACGTACACCGCCAGTATTGGGGTTTCAGGGGCGTGGCGCCCTACCACCTGGTGCTCGATGGTGAACTGCCAGGGCTTGAGCCTGGATCTGACAACGGGAGCGATCACAGGCACACCCACAAAGACCCAGATCAGTACCTTTAGTGTCACGGTTCGGATAGCACGGCCATCAGCTTGGCTAGCGCGACCAAGGCTGCCGTCAACAGCGTGACGCAGAGCTATA
>NZ_JBHRUZ010000027.1:0-16722 GCF_042647185.1 Comamonas sp. JC664 | reverse complement strand
AACCGGTATCAATACAGTTATGCATTTCGTCATGCGTCAAATGCATAGATGTTGAGACTGAAAATCACCGTTTTGGGGCCGACTGCTAAAATCGCCAGTCCAGCGTAGGCATTTTTGCGCACAGGCATGGCGCCTTGTCCGACGTTGTGGAGACGGTTTTTCAAAAATGGGTTGCTGTCGGCCAGGGGCTTGTCGCAGCGGTTTTTGATGAACCGTTTACAACTTTGAAAGCCTTCCCATGAACGCAAACATCCAGGCCGGTGTCGCCATTCAGGCCCCCGACTACGTCAAGAACCCCAAGCTCATCGCCTGGGTGGCCGATATGGCCGCGCTGTGCAAGCCCGATGCCGTCTACTGGTGCGATGGCAGCCAGGAAGAATACGACCGCCTCTGCCAGCAACTGGTCGATGCCGGCACCTTCAAGAAGCTCAACCCCTCCAAGCGCCCCGGCAGCTTTCTGGCCTGGTCCGATCCCTCGGACGTGGCCCGCGTGGAAGACCGCACCTACATCTGCTCGGCCAAGAAGGAAGATGCCGGCCCGACCAACAACTGGATGGAACCTGCCCAGATGCGCTCGACTCTACAGCCGCTGTTTGACGGTTGTATGAAGGGCCGCACCATGTATGTGGTGCCGTTCTCGATGGGCCCGCTGGGCTCGCCCATTGCCCACGTGGGCATCGAGCTGTCCGACAGCGCCTATGTCGCGGTCAACATGAAGATCATGACCCGCATGGGCCGTGCCGTGTATAACGTGATCGGCAGCGATGGTGCATTTGTGCCCTGCGTGCACACCATCGGCGCGCCGCTGCAGGCGGCGAAAAGGACACCACCAGCTGGCCTTGCAACAAGACCAAGTACATCGTGCACTACCCCGAGACGCGCGAAATCTGGTCCTACGGTTCGGGCTACGGCGGCAATGCGCTGCTGGGCAAGAAGTGCTTTGCGCTGCGCATCGCCTCCACCATGGGCCGCGACCAGGGCTGGCTGGCCGAGCACATGCTGATTCTGGGCGTGCAAAATCCCCAGGGCAAAAAGTACCACGTGGCCGCCGCTTTCCCCAGCGCCTGCGGCAAGACCAATTTCTCGATGCTGGTGCCGCCCACTGCTTTGAAGGCTGGAAGGTCACCACCATCGGCGACGACATCGCCTGGATTAAGCCCCAGGCCGATGGCTCGCTGCGCGCCATCAACCCCGAAGCCGGCTACTTTGGCGTGGCCCCCGGCACCAACTACCACACCAACCCCAACTGCATGGCCAGTTTGGACAAGAACGTGATCTTCACCAACGTCGCGCTGACCGATGACGGCGATGTGTGGTGGGAAGGCATGGAAAAGGACAGCGGCCAGCTGCCCGACCACCTGATTGACTGGCAAGGCAAGGACTGGACGCCCCAGATCGCCAAGGAAACCGGCGCCAAGGCCGCCCACCCCAATGCCCGCTTCACCGTCGCTGCCACCAACAACCCGGCGCTCGACGAAGCCTGGGACGACCCCAAGGGCGTGAAGATCGATGCCTTCATCTTTGGCGGCCGCCGCTCGACCACCGTGCCGCTGGTGACCGAGGCGCGCAACTGGAAGGAAGGCGTCTACATGGCTGCGACCATGGGCTCGGAAACCACCGCTGCCGCCTTTGGCGCGCAAGGCGTGGTGCGCCGCGATCCATTCGCGATGCTGCCTTTCATGGGCTACAACATGAGCGACTACTTCGCCCACTGGCTGAACCTGGGCGACAAGCTCGAAGCCGCTGGCGCGCAGCTGCCCAAGATCTACACCACCAACTGGTTCCGCAAGGATGCCGCTGGCAAGTTCGTCTGGCCTGGCTACGGTGAGAACATGCGCGTTCTCAAGTGGATGCTCGACCGCCTCGAAGGCCAGGTGCAGGGCACGCAGACCGCCTTTGGCGTGGCACCGCAGTACGCCGAGATCAACTGGACCGGCCTGGACTTCAATGCCGAGCAGTTCAAGACCGTCACCAACATCGACACCGCCGTCTGGACCGAAGAGCTGGCATCGCACCAGACCCATTTCGACCACCTGGCCCAGCGCCTGCCCCAGGCCTTGCTGGACATCAAGGCCGATCTGGAAAAGCGCCTGGCCGCTGCCTGATCGGTAGCTCAGGAAGTCGCTGGTAGCACTGCTGCCAGTGGCTGGGATAGCGAAACACAACAAAACCCCGCATGTTTCAGGCATGCGGGGTTTTGTTTTGTGGGAGTGGCGGGCCGTACACCCGCTGGGGCTCAGCGTCAGCGCATCGGTAGGACTGTGGTTTGTTGCATACAGTCGGCACCGCTGAGGGCAGGAAAGCGCTTGCCAACCTTCTTCCAGGCACCTGCCGCTTGTGCTTGCGGAGGTGTTTAGCGATGACAAGCTGCTGATCCGCTATGGATGGGGGCGACCACCGACAACAAAAAAGCCACGGCATGCCGTGGCTCTTGAAAAGGCAGATCGTGGCTGCCGGCGCTGGGGCTCTGGAGGACCGCCGGCGTTGATCAGTAGTTCTTGTGGTAGAACGAAACCGCTGCGTCGCTCATGGCGCGGTTCAGGTCAGCCATCACGCGGCTGTCTTGCAGGGCCACTTGCCAGGTCTTGTCGTCTTCCAGGGCACGGCGGTGGCCTTCGTCCCAGCTGCGGCGAGCGGCGCGCAGGCTGCTGCTCAGGTTGCGGGCAGGGGCAGCGAGCAGGGCGATGGCGACAAAGGCGACGGCCCACAGCAGGGCCCAGCCAGCGATCCAGTGGCTGCCGCCAGCGACGGAGTCCACCAGGCGGGTGGCAACCACCAGCACGGCAGCGACCAGCGCGGCCAGCATCAACGATGCGCCAACGCCCTTGGTGCCGAAGGTGGTCTTGAGATGTTCAGCAGCACGTTCCACACGCAGAACGCCCGTGTGCTCGGTAGCCATGTCAGTGTGTACAAAACTGTTGGTCATGATGGATGTCTTTGGGATTAATGCTTCTTTGAAGCGATGAACGAAGTATAGGGTTTACCCTAGACGTTCTCAAATTTATCTTTTGAATCTGTATCATTCATGTCAGTGATGTATTGCGGTTCGCCCAGCGCTGCAAAGGATTGAAAATGCTGCCCCACCAATTTCGGCACCTGGACCTGAACCTCTTGCGTGTATTCGACGAGGTGATGAATGAGCGCAGCCTGACCCGGGCGGCCGACAAGCTGGCCATCACCCAGCCGGCAGTCAGCAATGCGATGCGGCGCCTGCGCGAGGCGCTGCATGACGAGCTTTTGGTGCGCAGCGGCCAGGGTGTGGAGCCCACACCGCTGGCCAATGCGCTGTGGCCGGTGGTGCGCGAATCGCTGGCGCCCTGCAGGCCAGCTTTGCGCCTGAGCGCTTTGACCCCGCCCATGCGACCCAGGCCTTTGTCGTGGCGATGGCCGATGCCACCGCCGCCACCTTGCTGCCCAGCCTGATGCACATTCTGGAGACCGAGGCACCAGGCGTCTCTGTGCATGTGCAACCACTCACTACCCGTGATCCGCGCGAGGAGCTGGACGCCGAGACGGCGGACCTGGCCGTGGGCTATTTCCCCTTTGTGCTCGCCGAGATGACGGCGCGCGCCCAGTCGGGGACCTGGTGGATTTCGAGAGCCGGCGCCTCTATGACGGCGAATACCTCTGCGTGATGCGCAAGGACCATCCTTTGAGTGAGGGCTTGCTGACTTTGGAGCGCTACTGCGATGCACGCCATATGCTGGTGAGCTTTTCCGGCCAGCCCTTTGGCTTTTGGACGAGGCGCTGGCATCGATCGGCCGCAAGCGCCGGGTGGTGCTGACGGTGAACCAGTACTTCACCGCCGCGCGCGTGGTGGCGCGCACCGACCTGCTGACCGTTTTGCCGCGTCACTTTGTGCCTGCCACCGGCATCGCCGATCTGCTGGCCTTCCAGCCGCTGCCGCTGCGCGTCGAGGCCGTGCATGTGGATGCGCTGTGGCGCAGCCGCAGCGGGCATATTCCGCCCTCGGCGCTGGAATGGATGCTGCATGCACTGGAGCGCTCGGCCCGGGCGGCTTTTCCTGACCTGGAATTACCGATGTAGCGGGCTGCAAGGCGCTAAAGCCCATGGTAGGCTAGGCGACCATGCACCTGCAAATTCTGTCCGACCTGCATCTGGAGACCCACCCCCATTTCCGTGCCCAGCCTGCGCCCGGCGCCCAGTTGCTGGTGCTGGCCGGCGACATTGGCTCCTACCAGAATGGCTCGATGCTGGACGATAAGGATTTTGGCCTCACCCAGTTCAGCCCGCAGCAGGCTGGCGGCCATTGGCCCGAGCCGGTAATCCTGGTGCCTGGCAACCACGAGTTTGACAACCAGGATTTCGATGCCGCCCGGCTGCGCCTGCGTGCCAGCTGCGAAAAGTTGGGCATCACGATGCTGGACTGCGACACCCTGATCATCGACGGCGTGCGCTTTATCGGCACCACACTCTGGTCCGACTACGACGCCATTGCCCTGCACAACGGCGTGACCGAGCTGGGCGCGCTGATGAAGCAGCGCGAGAAGGCCTTCAAGGCCGCGAACTTTTACTTGACCAAGGCCCAGATGCAGCGCAACGGCCAGCCCTTTTTGGCCGCCGAGATGCGCGACGAAGCGCTGCGCTGCCAGGAATGGCTGCGCGCCGCACTGGCCGAGCCCTTTGATGGCAAAACCGTCGTCATCACCCACTTTGCGCCCAGCCTGCGCAGCGCCGATCCGCGCTATGGGCTGACGCCCGGAACCGCCGGTTTTTGCAATGTGCTCGATGACCTGCTGCCCTATGCCGACCTCTGGATCCACGGCCACCTGCATGCGCCCAGCGATTACCTGGCCAAAGGCCAGCACAGCGATGGCCGCCCCTGGCAATGCCGGGTCGTGGCCAACCCGCTGGGCTATGCGCGCAAGGGCGAGCAGGAGAGCTTCAATCCGCATTGCCTGGTGGCGGTGTAGCCAGGGTCGATCCACTTCCGGCATTCCCTCTGCCAAGCCCAAATCCAAGGGTTTTTTACCTAAATTTGTCGCCGCGCCTGATGCATATCAATGCCCGTTTGACGATAAATCTATATGCTGATACACATGATTTAGCCTGTAAAGCGCGTTCTCGCTGATGGAGCGCGGGTTTGCCAGGCCACAGTCCAGCGTTGGTGGCGCCACCGGTGTTGGGTCCCTCACCCCTTTTTTGAAGGAGTCAAGGCATGCGTATTTTGTTGGCCGTTGATGGCAGCCCCTACACCCAGAAGATGCTCGATTACTGGCAGCGCACGCAGAGTGGCTGACGCCCAACCACCATTACACGGCGCTCACGGTGCAGCCCCTGCTGCCGCCCCGGCTGCCAAGGCCTTGGGCAAGGCGCTGGTGGACGACTACCACAGCGAAGAGGCGCAGAAGGTGCTGGTGCCGGTGCAGGAGTTTCTGGCCGCCCACCAGGTCAAGGCCGTGGCCGAGACTGCCGTAGGCCCGATCTCCCAGACCATTGCCGAGACGGCCGATAAGGGCGGCTATGACCTGCTGATCATGGGCACCCGCGGCCATGGTGCGCTGGCCAAGCTGGTGCTGGGCTCGGTGGCGACCCAGGTGCTGGCCGAGAGCAAGCTGCCGGTATTGCTGATTCGGTAAATGGATCAGATCATGCGTCTGTCATTTGCTATTCACCATATAGCAATACTTGGCGCGGATACTTCGCATGCAATGGATGTCACTGATGAGGGAGGGATGGAACCACCGGTGCGATGAATGCCTGTGGACATCCGGAAACTGCTTGCATCCCCCTGGGGTGCAGGCAGTTTTTTTTATGCCTTGACCATGGCGCGAGCGGCCGCCGTGGCGGCGCCAGGCTGCTCTTGGCGCTGTGCACCATCGCATCGCTCAGGGCGCCCAGCAAGGCCGACTGCAGGTTCCAGCAGTGCCAGTACAGGTCGACGCGCAGCACCTGGGTCTCGGCCACATTGACCAGGCGGCCATCGGCGAGGTAGGGGCGGGCCAGCAGCTCGGGCACCACGCCCACGCCCCAGCCAGCGGCCACGGCGCGCACCTGAGCTTCGGAGTTGGGCACATAGAGCTGGTGCAGGCCGACGGTCTTGAGGCCCATCGCGCGGGCGACAAACACGCGCTGCATGTCGTCCTTGCGGTTGTAGCTCAAAAACGGCAGGTGCTTGAAGTTGCTGCGGTTGATTCCTTGCGGCACATGCTGCTGGGCAAAGGCGGGCGATGCCACGGCGATGTAGTGCATCGCGCCCAGCGCGGTCACGCGGCAGCCGCGCAGCGCCTGCGGCATGGTGGTGACGCAGCCGAGCACCTCGCCGGTGCGCAGCAGCTCCAAGGTGTGGTCCTGGTCGTCGGTGATGATCTCCAGCGGCAGCTGCTGCAGCGCGATGTCCTGCAGTGCATCGAGCGCCCAGGTGGCAATGCTGTCGGCATTGATGGCAATCGAGATGGCCTCGTCATGCGCATTGCGGCGCATGGTGTGGGGCAGCAGGCTGTGCAGCTCCTGCTCCAGGTCGGTGCGCAGCAGCCGCAGCTGCTGGGTGTGCTTGAGCAGCAGCTGGCCGGCAGCGGTGGGCCGCAGCGGGCGGCTGCGCACCACCAGCACCGAGCCGATCTGTGCCTCCAGTGCGCGCAGCCGCTGCGAGACGGCCGATTGCGTCACATTCAGGCGCAGCGCGGCCTTCTCGAAACCGCCTTCTTCAATCACGGCGGCCAGGCATTCCAGCGCGATAGGGTCCAGGTTGCTCATGGGGCTCCAGTATTAGTAGAACTGATGAATCCTGAAGAAGTTTAATTGCACTTTATGTTACAGCCAAGATGCCAGACACTGAGAGGCATGAAAGTCATCATCCTCGGCGCCGGCATCATCGGCACCAGCACTGCCTGGCATCTGCTGCAACTCGGCCACGACGTCACCGTCGTGGATCGCCAACCGGACGCGGCGCTGGAGACCAGCTATGCCAATGCCGCGCAGATCTCGGTGAGCTACTGCGAGCCCTGGGCCAACAAGCATGCCCCGCTCAAGGCGCTCAAGTGGATGTTCGACAAGGAGGCGCCGCTGCTGCTGCGCCCGCATGCCGATCCGCATCAATGGCGCTGGCTCACGCAGTTTCTGGCCGAGTGCAATGACCGCTCCTTTGCCCGCAATGTGCAGCAGATCGTTGCGCTCGGTGCCTACAGCCACAACGCCTTGAAGGCCGTGGTGGCCCAGACCGGCATCCAGTTCAACCGGCTCGAGCGCGGCATTGCCCACTTCTTCACCAGCGACGAAGCGGTGCAGGATGCGCAGATGGCCGTCGACCTGATGCGCCAGTACGGTGTGAACCGCCGCATGGTCAGCACCGAAGAGTTTTTGAAGATCGAGCCCGCCTTCAAGCCCTATGCCGCGCATATCAAGGGCGGCACCTTTACCGAGAGCGACGAGAGCGGCGATGCGCGCGTGTTCACGCAAAAGCTCGCCCAGCTCTGCGCCCAGGGCGGTGTGCAGTTTCTCTACAACCACCGTGTCGAGCGGCTGAATGTGGCCGTGGCGCGATCGACTCGGTCACCGTGCGCGCCACCGCAGCGGGCGCAGACAGCAGCCCGCGCACCTTGCAGGGTGATGCCGTCATCGTCGCCTGCGGCAGCTATACCGCGCCGCTGTTGCGCACCGTGGGCCTGAATGTGGCCATCTATCCGGGCAAGGGTTACAGCGCCACCTTGCCGATCTTGAAGCCTGAGGCCGCGCCCTTTGTCAGCTGCATTGACGATGGCAACAAGCTGGCGATGAGCCGCCTGGGCAACCAGCTGCGCGTGGCCGGCACGATCGAGCTCAACGGTTTTGACAGCTCGCTGGACAGCCCCCTGGCCAAGGCCCGCTGCCACATGCTGGCGCGCCGCATCGAGGAGCTGATGCCCGGCGTCTGCGACACCCGCCTGCCTGAGCAGGGCGGCAACCCGCAGTTCTGGACCGGCCTGCGCCCCGCTACGCCCACCAATATTCCGTTCATCGGCCGCACCAAGATCGGCAAGCTCTGGATCAATGCCGGCCACGGCACCTTGGGCTGGACCCATGGCGCCGGCAGCGGCAAGGCGATGGCCGAGCTGGTGAGCGGGCGCATGCCGGAGATGCGCTTTGGCTTCTATGGCTTCGAGAGCGACAGCAAGCGCCAGACTGCCGTCGCTGTGTAAAGGTCTCACAGCACCGTGAAAAAAGGGCCGCACACTGTGCGGCCCTTTGGCGTTTATATCGCGGACGGATCAGGCGTCCAGACGCACCAGCCAGCCGTGGCGGTCCGGGGCGCGGCCGTACTGGATATCGGTCAGTTCCTTGCGCAGGGCCATCGTGACTTCGCCAGCGGGGGCCGACAGGTCGCCCACCGAGAAGCCCTCGCCCTTGAGCTGGCCGATGGGGTGATCACGGCAGCGGGTACCGCAGGCAAACACTTCGGTGATCTCACCGGAGGCCACGCCCTGCTTCCACTCGTCCACAGCGATCTTGCGCTCTTCGACCACCATGCCACGGTCGCGTGCCAGTTGCAGCAGCGAGTCGCGGGTGATGCCTTCCAGAATGCTGCCCGACAGCGCAGGCGTGACCAGCTTGTTTTGCTTGCCGTAGACCAGGAACACGTTCATGCCGCCCAGCTCTTCGAGGTACTTGCCTTCGGCAGGATCGAGGAACAGCACTTGCGAGCAGCCGTTGTCCTGGGCTTGCTGCTGGGGCAGCAGCGAAGCGGCATAGTTGCCGCCGCACTTGGCAGCGCCGGTGCCGCCCTTGGCCGCGCGGGCATAGTCGGTCGACAGCCAGATCGCCACGGGCGCCACGCCCTTGGCAAAGTAGGGGCCGGCGGGGCAGGCGATCACATAGTAGGTGGCCTTGTGGGCGCTGCGCACGCCCAGGAAGACTTCGTCACCGATCATGAAGGGGCGCAGGTACAGGCTCGCTTCGTTACCACTGGGCACCCAGTCCTTGTCCACGGCGATGATCTGCTTGAGCGATTCCACAAAGACATCGACTGGCAGCTCCGGCAGCGCCAGGCGGCGGGCGGAGCGTTGCAGGCGCTCGGCATTGGCCTGGGGGCGGAAGGTCCAGACCGAGCCATCGGCATGGCGGTAGGCCTTGATGCCTTCAAAGATTTCCTGGCCGTAGTGCAGCACGGCAGCGGCGGGTCCAGCGCAATCGGGCCGTACGGGGTCACCGCCGCATCGCGCCAGCCACCCTCTTTGTCCCAGTGCACCGAGACCATGTGGTCGGTGAAGTGCAGACCAAAACCCGGGTTGTCCAGAATCTTGGCGCGCTCTTGGGCGCTGCGTGGCTGGCTCGATGGGTGACGGCAAAGTCAGGGAAGAGGGGGACACGGGACTAATCCTTCAGTTGGCAACAGGGACAGCAGCGTCCTGTGGGGAGCGCTGCCGATCATGGTGGCCGTCCGCCAGCCTGGAGAGGCTCCAGGAAAGTGACGGGCTGCACGCCAAACCCCATAGCATGCCAGTTTTTTGCCCCGGTGGCGCCCAGCGGGCTGCATTGCCAGGATGGCAAGTCAACCACCTGCAGAGGCAAACGGCCGCCGCAGGCGCCGGATTTACGGGTTTTTCCTAGTGCACCGTGGCGCGCTGGGTCGCCAAAAAGTCGAGCAGCAGGCCTTCGAAGGCATCGGGGCTCTCCAGCTGGGGCCAGTGGCCAACGCCCTCCAGACGGGCATGCCGAGCGTCGGGCAGTTGGTCTGCCAGCGCCTGCATGCGCTGGGGCGGCATGCAGACATCCTGGCCGCCGCTCACCAGCAGGCAGCGCTGGCTGAGGTGGGGCAGGCGCTCGGCCAGGGTGCTGGGCCGGCCAGCATCTCCAGCATGCGGCCATAGGCCAGCGGCTGGATCTGGGTGATCGCGTGGCGCGCCAGCTGCAGCCCTTCGGGCAAGGCCTGCTGGCCCGATTGCAGCTGCACCAGCAGCTCGGCAAAGCGCTGCATCTGCACCGCCTCGGTGCTGGCCTGCTGCTGGCACTGGGCCAGCAATTGCTGGCGCGTCTGCACCCAGTGCTGCTGGCTGTCCGCCTCCAGCGCCGGGCCGCGGCCACCAGGGTCAGGCTGCGCACGCGAGTGGGGTGGCGCAGGGCCAGCTCGGCGGCCACCATCGCGCCCATGCCATGGCCGACGATATGGGCGCGGCCAATCTTCAGCGCTTCGAGCAGGCCATCCGCCGTGGCGGCAGCGCCTTCAGGCTGTAGCCGCCATAGGGTGGCGGGTTGGCATGGTAGCCAGGCATGTCCCAGGCGATCGCGCGGTAGCCCTGGCTGGCGAGCAGCTCCACCTGCGGGGCAAAGCCCAGGTGGTCGGTGTCGGCATCGTGGAGCATCAGCACCGTCGGGCCACTGCCGAGCATCGCGAAGTTGGGAATCAAGGACATAGGTTTGCTTCTCGCCGTGTATTTCCCCTGCAGATGCGGCCCGCCTGCCTTGTTTTCAAGCACCTACGCGCGCAGGGCCTCGCCCCCTGGCCGATAATGACCCCATCCATGCTTTTGACGGCATGGCGTCTGCCCCTGCCGTCTGCCTGCCCCGTGAACCGCTCCCTCCCCCCTGAACACCTGCAATCGCCTGTTTCTGCCTCGTTTTCCGAACGTGAGTTTCGCAATGCGCTGGGCCAGTTCGCCACCGGGGTGGCTGTGGTCACGGCACTGGCGCCCGATGGCAACAAGGTCGGGCTGACGATCAGCTCCTTCAATTCCGCATCGCTCACCCCGCCACTGGTGCTGTGGAGCCTGATGAAAACCGCCTCGTCAATGCCGGTGTTCGAGACGGTGAGCCACTACGCGATCAATGTGATGGGCGCGCACCAGAAGGAGCTGGCCCTGCAGTTCAGCCGCAAGGGCATCGACCGCTGGGCGGGCGTGGAGTATGAAGTGGGCGTGACCGGCGTGCCGCTGCTTGCGGGCGCCATTGCCAGCTTTGAGTGCCGCAACGGCCCGCACCATGATGCGGGCGACCATGTGATCCTCGTTGGCGAGGTTGCGCACTGCCAGCATGTGGTGGGCGTGCCGCCGCTGCTCTACCACGGTGGCAATTTCTACACCGAGCAGCTGATCTAATCTGCGCTGCAGGCAACAAAAAACGACCCGAGGGTCGTTTTTTGCTGGGCGGGGGCGCTGCTTACTTCTCGACGAAGGCGCGCTCGACGACAAAGTCGCCGGGTGTCGAGGTATTGCCTTCCTTGAAGCCCTTGGCTTCAAGCAGTTCCTTCAGCTCAGCGAGCATCGCGGGGCTGCCGCAGAGCATCACGCGGTCGGTGTCCGGGTTCAGTTCGGGCAGGCCGATGTTCTGCGGGAAGGTGCCGGCGGTGATCTGGTTGGAGATACGGCCCTGGTTGCGGAAAGGCTCGCGCGTCACCGTCGGGTAGTAGACCAGCTTGTCCTTGACGATTTCGCCGAGGAACTCATGGTTGGGCAGCTCTTCTTCGAGCAGCTGCTGGTAGGCCAGCTCCTGGACCTGGCGCACGCCGTGCACCACAACGACCTTTTCGAAGTGGTCATAGGTCTCGGGGTCGCGCGCCACCGACAGCCAGGGCGCCAGGCCCGTGCCGGTGCCGATCAAATACAGGTTCTTGCCCGGCAGCAGGTAATCGACCAGCAAGGTGCCCGTGGGCTTTTTGCCGACGATGATGGTGTCACCCACCTGGATGTGCTGGAGCTTGCTGGTCAGCGGGCCGTCATCGACCTTGATCGACAGGAACTCCAGGTGCTCCTCGTAGTTGGGGCTGGCGATGGAATAGGCACGCAGCAGGTTCTTGCCATCGACCTTCAGGCCAATCATCGTGAAGTGGCCGCTGGAAAAAACGCAGCGCGGGATCACGGGTGGTCGTGAAGGAGAACAAACGATCGGTCCAGTGGTGAACAGACAGGACACGTTCTTCGAGAAAGGCGCTCATAGCAGTGCAGTAGTCAGTTGGTCTTGTGTATATCTATAAACGCTATTGTTCACTATTCATACAACTTAAACGTCATATGGACATATCGGCGCGTTGTGAGCGGGGTTTTTAGCCAATAAGCGAAGGCTGCGCAGCCCTGAAACACTCAAGCGGATGGTCCGGTGTGCGCTGCATTCTGATGTTTGGCTGTGGCCGCCACTAAATCGCGGAGCCACACGCAACCCGGATCTTCGTGGCTGCGTTCATGCCACAGCATGCGATAGCCAAAGCCGGGCAATTCAAGCGGTGGCTTCAAAAGCCGGAGGCCATTGGTGTCCGCAAGCGCAGTCGCGACCCGCGTGGGCAGGGTGACGATCAAATCCGAGGCAGCACTGACCAGGCCCGCCGTGGCAAAGTAGGGGAGCGACAGAGCGATATGCCGTTTCTGGTGACAGGCAGCCAGGGCATCATCCACTTCGCCCGTCCGCCCACCAAAGATGCTGACCAGCGCGTGCGGCCACGCGACAAACTCTTCCAGACTGAGCACCTCGTCTGCGCGCGCCTCTTGGTTTACCAGCAAGGGGTGGTTTGTTCGCAGCACGCAGGAATAGGTCTCCCGAAACAGCGGGCGGGTTCTCAGCGTGCCCGCAACCGGATCGTCGCTGTACAGAACGAAGTCCACCTGGCCCGCATTGAGCAGCTCAAAAACCGCATCGGAAAACGGGATCACTTCGATGCCGGCCAAAGGGGCTTGTTGTGCGAAAGCTTGCATCAAGCGGGCAGCACCGCGACTGCGCCGTAGTCGGTGGTAGCAACGCTGAACACGCGCCTGGTGGTGGCCGGGTCAAACACTGCGGGTGCTACACATTCTTCCAGCTGGTGCAGCAATGCGGCAAGCGGTGCCGACAGCGCTTGCGCACGCAACGTGGGTGCCATGCCTCCAGCCACCCGTACCAGCAGTTTGTCGCCCAGTTGCAGACGCAGCTTGGCCAGCGCTCGGCTCACCGCAGGCTGGCTCATATGCAATCGCTCTGCCGTTCTGGTAACACTGCCTGTGTCCAAAAGCACGCGCAGCACCACCAGCAAATTGAGGTCAATACGCCTAATATCCATTTCGCGCATAACCAAGATTCTAACTATTCATTAGGAGAAATATACGCCTTCGCCAACACTTCGAACCCTTGCAAATGGCAAAGAAAGTCAAGTCCCATGTCCTTTCCACGTATCTTCAGCAGCGTTGCCTGATCGCTGGCCTCACCGCTGGCAATGCCCAGGCTGCTGCTCCCGCCTCTCAGGCTGACTCTCGCGCGGCTTCCAAACCCAGGCCTGGGGTGCCAGTGGCCGCATTGCCAACACGCACTATGCGGTCGAGCAGGTGCGGTTCCTGTCGCAAGGCACCGAAATCGTTGGCAACCTGTTGCTGCCCAGTGGGCATGTGGGGCCTCGACCTGCGGTGGCGGTGATGGGCCCCGTCGGCTTTGTCAAAGAGCAATCACCGATGCAATACGCTACACGGCTGGCGCGGGAAGGCTTTGTGGTGCTGGTGTTTGACCCGCGTTACCACGGCGAAAGCGCCGGCACGCCAAGGCGGCTGGAGAGCGGAGCGGCCAAGACGCAGGACCTGCAAGCAGCGTTGGAGTATCTCGCCCAGCGGGCGGAGGTGGACAGCGCGGCGCTGCATCTGCTGGGTATCTGCCAGGGCGTGAACTGGGCGGTGGATGCTGCCATCACCGAGCCGCGCGTGCGGTCGGTGGCGCTGGTGGCCGGGCACTACCTCACGCCCAGACGGCATTGATGTACCTGGGCAGCGAGCAGGAGATCGAGCGCCGCGCCGCACGCTCACAGGCTGCCCTAAAGCAGTTTCAGGAATCCGGTGCCGTGGATTACATCCCGGTCGTCTCGGAGCGGCCCACTCCGCCCAACCGGATGCACTGCTGAAGGCGTCTGCGGTTCAGCAGTTCTACAGCCGCTGGGCCGACCGGCATGCGTTCTGGAACTTCCATGGTCTGTGGGAAAACCGGATCGCCATGATGTCGGAGGCTGGCATCTGGGGGCACCGCGCCGATCAGGCCATGGCCAAGCTCAGCACCCCCACGCTGATGGTGCATGCGGACCGTGCGGCAAGCGGGCCTGACATCCCACGGCGGCTGTTTGCATCCATTCCTGCGGCCAGCAAGGAACTCGTCTGGCTCGGCCAGGAAAACCAGATGCAGTTCTACGAAGACCCCATCACGCTCGACCGCGTGACACCGGAACTCACGCGTTTCTATCACTCCCAGACCGTCCGTACCAGGTGAATGTCTAGAAATTATCCAGGATATTGGAGATCGAGGTCGCCGCCAGCAGCACATGGGGCAGCAGCTCGGCCTCGGCCTTGGCCGTGCCCCAGCGGGTGGAGGGGGCCGAGATGGTAATGGCGCCAATGGGCACACCGCCCCGGCCGGTAATGGCGGCGGCCACCGAGATATCGCCCACCACAGTCTGGTTCTGCACAATCGCATAACCGTCGCGCTCGGCGTCTTCAATGCGGCGCAGCAGCTCCTCGGGGTCGGTCATGGTCTGGGCGGTAATCTTGACCAGCGGGGTCGATTCGATCAGGCGCAGCCGCTCGTCCATCGGCAGCTTGGCCATCATCGCGCGGCCCGAGGCGGTATAGGCCGCAGGCAGGCGCGAGCCCACGGCAAAGTCCGAGTTGTAGATGTAGCGGCCCGGCACCTTGGCGATAAAGACCACCTCGTTGCCATCCATCTCCTGCAGGTTCGAGGTCTCGCCCAGGGTGTGGGTCATCTCGATCAGATAAGGGTAGGCGCGCTCGACGATGCGTTGCGAGCGCAGGTAGTTGTAGGACAGGCGCAGCACCTCAGGCGCGAGCGTGTAGAGGTTGGAGCCAGGCAGGCGCCGGATGTAGCGCAGTTTTTCCAGGGTGAAGATGATGCGCTGGGTGGCACTGCGGTCGAGCTGGGCGGCGCGGGCAATCTCGGCGAGCGACATCTCGCGGTGGGTGTCGCGAAAGGCCTCCAGCACCTGGAAGGCCTTGGCCAGCGAGCCGACAAACAATGAGGATTCACGGGCGGTGGGTTCAACGCTTGCTACGGGCTCGGCAATGCTGTGTGTGGTTTTAGGCATCGTAAAAAGCGGCTGTCTCGGGTCACTGTCTAGTATTTTTGCAGAAAGGTCGCGTCCAGCCTCGTGGCCTGCGGGGCGCCCAGCAATCGGAGGGTGGTCTCCAGCTCGGTGCGCAGTATCTCCAGCACTTCGGCCACGCCTGGGGCCCGCGCGAGGCCAGTCCGTAAAGGGGCGCGCGCCCCAGCAGAACGGCATCGGCCCCAGCGCCCGGGCTTTGGCGATGTCACTGCCGCGGCGCACCCCGCCATCGACAAAGATATGCATCTTGCCATGAACGGCGTCGGCAATCTGCGGCAGTTGCGCCATGGGCGCGGGTGCGCACTCCAGCTGGCGCCCGCCGTGGTTGCTGACCACGATGCCATCGGCGCCCGCCTGCAGCGCGCGCCGGGCATCCTGGGCGCTGAGCAGGCCCTTGACGATGACCGGGCCCTGCCAGTGGCGCCGCACCCAGGCCAGGTCTTCCCAGCGCAGGGCCATGTCCATCTCGCGGCTCATTGCGGCGGCCTGCTTCTGGATATTGCTCTCCACCCCGGCGCTGCGCGCCAGGTTGACCAGCTGCGGCGAGCCGCCCTGGCGCAGCATGCGCAGGCACCAGCGCGGGTGGCTGAGCAAATCGGCCAGCAGCCTGGGCGTCCAGGGCACGGGCATGCGAAAGCCGTTGCGCACATCGTGGTCGCGCTTGCCATGCACCATGTGTCCACGGTCAGCATCAGCGCGCTAAAGCCCGCCGCCTGCGCGCGCGCCATCATGCTCTGCGCAATGCGCCGGTCCTTTTGCACATAGAGCTGCAGCCACAGATCGCCCGGGCTGGCGGCGCGCACATCCTCCAACAGCGACGTGGAGGCGGTCGACATCACAAAGGGCAGGCCGGCGGCATGCGCTGCGCGGGCCAGCACCTGCTCGCCTGGGGCCAGTACAGGCCGTTGAGCCCGGTGGGCCCGACAAAGGCCGGCATGGCCTGCTTGCGGCCAAACAAGGTGATGCTGGTGTCCACCTGGCTGACATCGACCATGGCGCGCGGCAAAAAGGTGACATCGCCCCAGGAGGCGAGGTTACGTGCCATGCTGCGGCCGTCTTCGGCGCCGCCTTCGAGGTAGTCAAAGGCAAAGCGGGACAGGCGCTGGCGGGCCAGCACGCGGTAGTCTTTGATGGCGGGCAGCATCGCGGGTGCTCGCTCAGGCAGCTGGCGCTCGGCCTGCAGCCGCACTGTCAGCGCCTCGCGCAGGCGGGCGGACAGATCGGGGTTGCAATCGACCAGCGGGGCCAGCAGGTGCGGGGCCTGCACACCCACCAGGTCCCAGACCGACTTCATCGGGCCGGGGTTGGTTTCGGCAAAAGCCAGGTCCAAGAGGCCAATCAGCTCTGGTGCAGGGCCAGCGCTTCTTCGGTCTTGCCGCTGGTCAGCAGCGCGTACATGCGGGTCCAGGTCTTGGGCAGCAGGTTGGCCGTCACGATGATGCCGCCCTGGGCGCCGCAGAGCATCTGCGCGGGGAAGATGGTGTCCTCGCCGCTCAGCACCGCAAAGCTGGCATCCACGCCCTGGACCACCTTGAGGAAGTGGTACATGTCGGTGTTGCAGGCCTTCATGCCGATGATGTTCTCGTGGCGCGAGAGCTCGTGCAGCACTTCGGGCGCGATCGAGATGCGGGTGCGGTAAGGGATCTCGTAGATCACCACGGGCAGCGGCGAGCATCGGCATAGCGCATGAAGTAGTCGCGATGCTTGCTGCGATGGCGTGGTGTAGTACGGCG
>NZ_JBHRUZ010000026.1:0-16858 GCF_042647185.1 Comamonas sp. JC664 | reverse complement strand
CCGACGCAATCTATCTTGGCTTGCGCAACAAAGCAATCGCTATCGATCACCGCAGAGACATTGCTTGATACAAGTCATCTATCGCGCAGTACAGAAGTGGGCGATGACTAGCATTTAGTCACAGCACATACTTTCTGAAACTACAAAAATAATAGCTGCTTTCTTCCCCTTGCAGCGACGAAAGCAGCCATTTTTTAGCGGATAGATGTATGCACCCCACACCGGAGAGCGCCGGTCGCCGGGCTGTCGCCAGGCCTTTGCGCAGGAGTTGGCAGCCGCTCGCCGGGCGAGCTGCGAGGGGCGCGGCCCTGCCCTCAGTGCTCAGGCTGCCAGCGATGCATTCAGATCCTGCACGCGGTAGTACTGCCAAAGCGGTTGGCCATGAAGTCCGCCAGCTCGATCGACTCTTGCGCGATAAAGCCCTTTTGCGGCAGCACACCGCTGGCCACCAAGTCCAGCGCGCAGCAGATGCCAGCAGCGGTGGTCAGCTGGATGGCAGTGAGTGCATGGCCAGCGACGGTGGTGCCCACGATTCGGCCGAGTAGGACTCCTGCATCAGGCGCTCACCCTTGTAGCCGGTGGCGCTGGCAAAGACCACGATCACATCTGGCGCGTGGCGGCAATGGCGTTGTCGAAGATCTCGTTGAGCAGCTCGCGCTTGTCACGCACTTGAGCTCGTTGAGCAAGAACTTCAAGATGGCGCAGTGGCCGGGGTAGCGGATGGACTTGTAGTCCACATTGCGCGCCTTGCCCGCCCAGGTCTCTGTCAAGGAGCCCAGACCGCCGCTGGTGTTGAAGGCCTCGTACTCGATGCCGTCCAGCGCAAAGGTCTCCAGACCTTCGAGCGCATGCACCGTCAGCGGCTGGCCATCCACCAGCGCTTCGCAGGGGTTGATGTACTCGTTGATCAGGCCTTCGGTGCTCCAGGTCAGGTTGTAGCGCAGGCTGCCCTGCGGGTAGCGGGCAGCGCACCCACGCGCATCTTGAGTCGTGCAAGGTGTCGAAATGCTTGGCCACGTCGTTCCGACAATGCCGATAAAGCCGGGAGCCAGGCGCACTGGGGCATCAGCACGCTGCCGGCCTTGGCGGCGATTTTGCGGATTGCGTGGGTGGACTGCACATCCTCGGTCAAATCGAAGTAATGCACGCCATGGCGGCAGCGATGCCGGCCACTCGGTGGCCATGTGGAAAGGCAGCGCATTGAGCACGGCAAACTGACCCTGCACCGCAGGCAACAGGTCACCACCCTTGCCGATATGCACGGTCTCCAGGCCCCAGCGCCGCAGCGGCCTTGAGCTGCGCCTTGGACTGGTCGGCAATGCGCAGCTGGTAGCCGCCGGCGGCCTGCAGCAGCACGGCCATCGCAAAGCCGATTTTGCCGGCACCCAAAATCGTGACTTTCTTGTCGCCGGCACCGGCCTTGGCGGCGCTGGAGGAGGAGGTTTGGGCGGTCTTTTTGCTGGATTTGTCGCTCATGTCAGGCTCTCTGATCAGGGTGGATGATGGACAAATGTTACAACCAAGCATTGTCAAAATGAATATATTAAAGCGTCATATTATTCCTTTTAACTAGTCATTTAGTCATATATTACATATCTATTGACGAAATATATGGTTTACCCTAGGTTCAAGCCCGCTTTATCCAGGGCTTCGCCAAGGCAGGCACAATGGGCGGCCTGCGCCTGCGCGCGCTCTACGCTCCTTCCTGCTGTTTTCTCCTCACACCATGGCCGATCCGCATCCAACAAATTTCTTCGTTTTTGCTGGCACGCGACATCCTCAAAGGCAAGTCGCGCGAAGACTTGTTGGCCAAGCTGGATGCGGCGGGCTTTAGCGGCGAGCACGCCGAGCTGTTCATTGCGCAGGCCGAGAAACGGGTGCTGGCACGCAACCGGCGTTGCGCGGTGATTTCGGCCGTGGTCGTGGCTGTGCTGCTGGGCCGGGTTCATCTGGGGCCCTATGCCCACAACCCCGACATGCAGCTGCTGCTGGGCGTGATGGCGGCCATCTTTGCAGCAGCGGGCTTTTATTTCTGGTTTATCGCGCGCTGGCAGGCGCCGCTGCCCAAGGCCGACGCTTCTTGAGCCTAATCGGGCCGACCGGATACCGGTCGCTGGGTCACACCACGCTGCACTGGTGTTTGCTTGCAAGTGCTGGGACTTAGCTCGCCGGCAAAAATTGCACCTACCGCCCTCCCGGCTTTGCTCCGCGCGATAATGCGCTGTCGCGGACATGACATAGATCAAGCCGCGCCTCTCTCCAGCCCATGCGATGGGCCTGCGAGGCTTTGCGGCCCAGGCCCGCCATCCGCCTACCCACGGCGATGCGGCGATTCGCATAACCTAATAGTGACAATGGATAAACATAACAAGCGACCCAGCCTGGCTTCCAAGCCTGGCTGCTTTTCCTGGGCCTGTGCCTGCTGGCCTCAGGCCTGTTCTTTGCTATCTATGGCTACCAGTTGGTGGCACTGCAGGGTAGTTGGTACTTTTTGATCAGCGGTATTGCACTGATCCTCTCGGGCCTGCTGATTGCCGCTGCGCGCCCCGGCGGCGCCTGGCTCTATGCGCTGACCTTGCTGGCCACCGCCGTCTGGGCGCTGGCCGATGTGGGCCTGGATTTCTGGCCCCTGGTCTCGCGCCTGCTGCTGCTCGCCGGTATCGGCATTCTGGTGGCACTGTCCTTCCCGTTTGCTGCGCCGCGCGCGCGGCCAGGCGCCCGGCAAGTCTGGCTCCACCGTGGTCGCAGGCCTGCTGCTGCTGACCTGCCTCGCTACCGTGGGCGGCATGTTCCTGCCCCACGCCTCGGTGTCGGCCAAATCGGATGCGACCGTGGTCCAACCGGTGGCCAAGGGCCAGGCAGCTGCCGACTGGGCGCACTATGGCAGCACGCCAGGGGGCACCCGCTTTGCGGCGCTGGACCAGATCACGCGCAGCAATGTCAAGGATCTGCAAGAGGCCTGGCGCTACCAGACCGGCGATGTGCCGGTGAGCCCTGCGGCGGCGGCGCTGAAGACCAGCTGACCCCGCTGCAGATGGCAACAGTCTTTGTCTGCACCCCGCACAACAATGTGATTGCGCTGGACGCCACTACGGCAAAGAGCTATGGAAGACCGAGATCAATGCCAAGCAGAAAAGTGGATGCGCTGCCGTGGCCTGGCCTATTTTGATGCGGCCCAGCCGCTCGGCCAGCCCAGCATGGCCGGCGCAACGCCAGTGCAGGCCGTGAGTGTGGCGCCCGGCGCCGCTTGCCAGCGCCGCATTCTGATGAACAGCGTCGCGCCGAGCTGATCGCGCTTGACGCCGACACCGGCGCTTCTGCGAAGACTTTGGCACCCATGGCCGCGTGGACCTGCGCAACGGCATGGGCAAGGGCGCCGACAAGGGCGAGTACTACCCCACCTCCGCCCCGACCCTGGCGGGCACCACCATCGTGATTGGTGGCCGCGTGGCCGACAACGTCAGCACCGACATGCCTGGTGGCGTGGTGCGTGGCTTTGACGTGGTGACGGGCGCGTTGCGCTGGGCCTTTGACCCGGGCAACCCCGAGGACCAGGCCGCCCTGCCGACGGCAAGACCTATGTGCGCTCGACCCCCAATGTCTGGGCACCGATGTCCTACGACCCGCAGTCCAACACCGTGTTCATGCCCGTGGGCAGCGCAGCAGTCGACCTCTGGGGTGTGAAGCACACCGCGCTGGACCGCAAGTACGGCGCATCGATGCTGGCCGTCGATGCCGCACCGGCAAGGAAAAATGGGTCTACCAGACCGTGCACGATGACCTCTGGGACTTCGATGTGCCGATGCAGCCCTCGTTTGTGGACTTCCCCGTGCTGGCGGCAAGACCACGCCCGCGCTGGTGTTCGGCACCAAGCCGGCCAGATCTTTGTGCTGGACCGCGCGACCGGCCAACCCCTGACCGCCGTTGAAGAGCGCCGCGTGCCCGCTGGCAAGATCGACGGCGAGACCTACTCGCCCACGCAGCCCTTCTCGGTGGGCATGCCCAATATCGGTGCCGATGACATGCGCGAATCCGACATGTGGGGTGCGACCCCGTTTGACCAGCTGCTATGCCGCCTGAAGTTCAAGTCCAAGCGCTACACCGGCCTGTTCACGCCACCGGCACCGATGCCTCGCTGAACCTGCCCGGCTCGCTGGGCGGCATGAACTGGGGGGCATCTCGGTCGACCCGACCACAACTACCTGTTCATCAATGACATGCGCGTGGGCCTGGAAGTGCAGCTGATCAAGGCCGACCCGGCCGACGCCGGCGCCAAGTCCGACGGCAACGAGGCGCTGCGATCACCAAGCCGGTGCCGCTCGATGGCACGCCCTACGCGATCAACGCAAGGTGCGCTTCATGTCGCCGCTGGAGATCCCTTGCCAGAAGCCGCCTTTTGGCACGCTGACCGCCGTGGACCTCAAGACCCAGCAGATCGCCTGGCAAGTGCCGGTGGGCACCGTCAAGGACACGGGGCCCTTTGGCATCAAGATGGGCCTGCCCATCCCCATTGGCATGCCACCATCGTGGCACCCATGGCCACGCAAGGCGGCCTGGTCTTTATCGCTGCCACGCAGGATTACTACCTGCGCGCGTATGAAACCGGCACCGGCCAGGAAGTGTGGAAAGCCCGCCTGCCCGTGGGCAGCCAGGGCACGCCCATCAGCTACCAGTCGCCGGTGACGGGCCAGCAGTTTGTGCTGGTCTCGCCGGTGGCGCACGCAACTCGCCCGACCGGGGCGACTATGTGATCGCCTACGCGCTGCCGCGCCACTGATCTGCGCTGACCCGCGCGGATTCGCCCTGAGGTGTTCAGCCCGGTGCAAGACTTCCCGCCAGGGAAGGCTTTCACCGGGCTTTTTCATGTCTGCGCGCGATGCATCGCATGACGCCAGGTACCGGCCAACCTCAAAACTGCCACAAGTCTTGATTTGCTATATATTGCATAGCAAACCAGCGAAACGCAGCAAAATCCGGTGTTATCAGCCTTCCACCATGCCGCGCATCCAGCCGGGCAGATCCACCGCCTTCTGGCGCGCAAAATCCACCCACAGCACGGTGGCGCCGCCGCTGGCGTAGACCTCGCCGGGCGCATCCTGCCTTTCGATGTGGTACCAGGTCTCAAAGGCGGTGCGCGCCGCATCGCTGACATACATCTTGACGACGAGCTGGGCCGGGTATTCGATCTGCCGCAGGTAGTTGCAAAAGCAGTTGACGACCACCGGGCCCTGCCCCTCGCCATGGGGCGTGTCGCGCGAAGAGCGCAGCCACTCCACGCGCGCGCTTTCCATGTAGCGAAAATACACGGTGTTGTTGACATGGCCCAGACTGTCCATATCCCCCCAGCGAACGTCATCACCGAGTCATGAACCCAGCGTTTGTGGTCAGGCAGCAAGATTTTCATAGACTGTCATTTACGGTGAGGTGGCAGGCGTCCGCGCCCAGCCTTGTCGCCGACTTTCACAGGCACAAAGCCCCTGTCTCAGAAATCAGAGCGGAGAAGCGCCCAAATCTAGGGCTAACCCTAGGATCAGGGCGGTTACCGCACTGCAACATCCTCATAAAATCCATGGCACTGCATGCAACCCAGGCTCAGATCTGCCGCATGCCTGCCACCCCGCTTGAAAAGAATTGTACGGAGCCCCGATGACCAACGAAGAAATACTGGCCCAATATGGCCCCCGCGAGTCGATTGGAGTACGACGTCGTCATCGTCGGCGGCGGCCCAGGCGGCTTGGCCACAGCCATCCGTTTGAAGCAGCTGGCAGCGGAAAAAGGCAGCGATGTCTCCGTCGTCGTGCTGGAAAAAGGTTCGGAGCCTGGCGCGCACACCTTGTCGGGCGCCATCATGGATCCGCGCGCGCTGACCGAGCTGATCCCCGACTGGAAAGCCAAGGGCGCGCCTTTGACCCAGCCGGTGACCGAAGACGCGATGATTTTCCTCAGCGAAAAATCCGGTCTGCGCACCCCCAACTGGCTGCTGCCCCCTTGCTTTCACAACGAAGGCAACTACATCGTGCAGCTGGCTTTGTCGTCAAATGGCTGGCCGAGCAGGCCGAGGCCCTGGGCGTCGAGATTTTCCCCGGCTTTGCCGCCGCTGAAGTGGTCTATAACGACGACGGCTCGGTCAAGGGCGTGGCCACCGGCAACATGGGCGTCGGCAAGAACGGCGAGCCCACCGGCGAGTTCCAGCTGGGCATGGAGCTGCATGGCAAATACACCATCTTTGCCGAAGGCTCGCGCGGCAACCTGGGCAAGCAACTGATCGCCAGTTCAAGCTCGACGAAGGCAAGGACCCGCAGACCTATGGCCTGGGCGTCAAGGAATTGTGGGAGATCGATCCCCAGCGCCACCAGCCCGGCTTTTGTGATGCACACCGCCGGCTGGCCGATGAACAACGACACCTATGGTGGCGCCTTCCTCTACCACCTGGACGACAACAAGGTCACCTTGGGCTTCATTACCGGTCTGGATTATTCGAACCCCTACCTGTCTCCGTTCGAGAGATGCAGCGCTGGAAGACCCATCCCAACATCCGCTACTACCTCGAAGGCGACGAGTCCAAGGGCATCAAGCCGGCCAAGCGCATTGGCTATGGCGCGCGCGCCATCACCGCCGGCGGCCTGATGAGCCTGCCCAAGACCGTGTTCCCCGGTGGCGCGCTGGTGGGCTGCGATGCCGGTTTCCTGAACGTCAGCCGCATCAGGGCAGCCACGCCGCGATCAAGACCGGCATGCTGGCCGCAGAAGCGGCCTTTGAGGCGATTGCCGCGGGCCGCCAGGGCGATGAGCTGAGCGCCTACCCTGCCGCTTTTGAAAAGAGCTGGCTGTACGACGAGCTCAACAAGAGCCGCAACTTCAAGAGCTGGTTCAAGAAGGGCCTGGTCACCGCCTCCATCATGAATGGCCTCGAGCAGTTTGTGCTGCGTGGCAACATGCCCTGGACCCTGCACCGCGACAAGCCCGACCACGCCTACCTCAAGCCCGCGTCGGAATGCAAGCCCATCGTCTACCCCAAAACCGATGGCAAGCTGACCTTTGACCGGCTCTCGAGCGTCTTCATCAGCGGCACCAACCACGCCGAGGACCAGCCCGCCCATCTGACCTTGAAAGATGCAGCGTGCCGGTGCAGATCAACCTGGCCCAGTACGCCGGCCCCGAGCAGCGCTACTGCCCGGCAGGGGTCTATGAGTTCGTGGCAGATGAAAGCCAGGCGGCAACGCCCAGCGCCTGCAGATCAATGCGCAAAACTGCGTGCACTGCAAGACCTGCGACATCAAGGACCCGACCCAGAACATTGTCTGGGTCACGCCCGAAGGCGCGGCGGCCCCAACTACACGGCATGTAAACACCGCCGTTAGCACTGCTTCTTGCGGGTTTCCATGGCAGGGCAAACACGGGCCGGCCCGCGATCGATTGCCGAACTTGGCCGACAAGCGCGCCCTGACGGGCGTGCAGACAATGGTCCTATGTTTGTCTGGTCACGCTTCCCACGCCTTTCAGTTCAACCCGCCCCTGCCAGGGCCGGGTGCCGGCGGGCAATGCTCGGACCCATCCTTGGCTCCAGCTGGTAAGCGCACTGCTGGCCGGCGTGCTCTGGGCCGGTGGCAGCATGGGCCGCCCCGCGGCGGATGCGGCGCCCGCTGCATCCAGCAAACGCGCCAAGCGCCCCCCTCCCGCTGCGGCACCCAAGGCTGCCGCGCCATCGCATGCTGCTGCGGTGGCCCCTGCCCCCCTGGTATCGGCTGCCAACCTCGATCTGGAGCGCTTCATGGGCCTGTGGTACAAGGTCGCCAAGGTCGAGGAGCCGCAGGACGCGCTGCGCACCCGGGAGCGCTACGAGTTTCTGCAGCGCTACGACGGTGGCGTGCGAGTGATCGCGACCTCGTACGACCCCCTGTCCAACCGCTGGGACCGCCGGCAGGATTACATGGCGCCGGTCGATGCCAAGGGCGCGGCGCTGAGCAGCCACTACCAGTTGCCGATACCCGTGCATTTCAGCATCAGCCGCTTCGGCCCTTTGGTGTCAGCTACTACGTCGTGGCGCTCGACCCTTACTACCAATGGCGATGGTGGCCGGACCCGGCCCCAAATCCTTTTCGATCTTGAGCCGCCGCAGTGAGCTCGAGCCGGAGATGCGCACGTCGCTCGAGCAGCTGGCGACGCGCCAGAACCTGCTCAAGGCCGCCTTGCAGTGGGCCGGCCCCGATCAGGAATCTGCGCCTCGGTGATTACCCGCATGCGCGAAATCGCCGCATGCTGGCTTTGCGGCAGGCCAAATTTTACGCACAGTTTTATTGCCACAGCGCTGCATATTTCTCAGTCAAACACATTTTTATTGATCAAAAAGACTATTTTGAGAAATATTACTGTGATCATGTGGCCACTTGCGCAAGCCAGCACAGCTTCTCAGCAGGGCTGCAACTAGGGCAATCCATAGATCACAAATGTGTCATCCCATGGGTGCTGGAGTGTAGACTGCTGCTACCTGTTTGCCACCTGTTGTTACTGGGGCAGATGAAGCGGTAGTGCTCTGGGGCACTACCGCAGGCTATTCAACAAACCTGGCGGAGATATACGCATGAAGAAATTGGCTTGGGCCCCCTTGGGCGCAGTGGCACTGGCAATCGCGGCCATCGCGCCTGCACAGGCAGCAGACCAGAAATCTGTAGCTGTGACGGCCATCGTGGAGCACCCTGCGCTGGACGCAGTGCGCGACGGCGTCAAGGCGCACTCAAGGCCGAGGGCTTTGAAGAAGGCAAGAACCTCAAGTGGCAGTACCAAAGCGCCCAGGGCAATCCTGGCACCGCCGCGCAGATCGCCGCAAGTTTGTCGGTGACAAGCCCGATGCCATCGTGGCCATCGCAACGCCTTCGGCACAAGCCGTGGTGGCTGCCACCAAGACCGTGCCCGTGTGTTCTCCGCGGTGACCGACCCCGTGGCCGCCAAGCTGGTGCCCAGCTGGGAGCCATCGAAGAACAACGTGACCGGTGTCTCCGACCTGCTGGCGCTGGACAAGCAGATGGAACTGCTCAAGAAAGTGGTGCCAACGCCAAGCGCGTGGGCATGGTCTACAACCCCGGTGAGGCCAACTCTGCCGTGGTGGTCAAGGAACTCAAGGAGCTGCTGCCCAAGATGGGCATGACCTTGGTCGAAGCCGCAGCGCCCCGCTCCGTCGATGTCTCCAGCGCAGCGCGCTCGCTGGTGGGCAAGGCCGATGTGATCTACACCAACACCGACAACAACGTGGTGTCGTCCTATGAAGCGCTGGTCAAGGTCGGCCAGGACTCCAAGCTGCCGCTGGTCGCCTCGGACACCGATTCCGTCGCCCGTGGCGCCGTGGCAGCCCTGGGTATCAACTACCGCGATCTGGGCGAGCAGACCGGCCGCATGGTGGCCCGCATCCTCAAGGGTGAAAAGCCCGGCGACATCAAGACCGAAGTCTCGAGCAAGATGGAGCTGCATGTGAACCCCGGTGCCGCCGAAAAGCAAGGCATCAAGCTGTCCGACGAGCTGGTCAAGTCGGCTGCCAAAGTCATTCAGTGATGGATGCCGCCTCACCTGTGGCTGTGCAACCCGCACAGCGCAGGGGGTGACAAGACGCAGCCCCGCCAGAAGCGGGGCTTGTTTGTTATCCGGACTAGCTCTGATAAGAAAACTCCATGACCTTATTTTCATTTTTGGGAGCCATCGAGATCGGCCTGATCTTTGCGCTGGTCGCGCTCGGTGTGTTCATCTCCTTTCGCCTGCTGCGCTTTCCTGACCTGACGGTCGATGGCAGCTTTCCCTTGGGCGCCGCCGTCTGCGCGGTGATGATCACCGGCGGCTACAGCCCCTTTTGGCCACCATCGGTGCCACCTTGGCTGGTGCGGTCGCTGGCCTGATCACCGGCTGGCTCAACGTCAAGCTCAAGATCATGGACCTGCTTGCCTCGATCTTGATGATGATCGCGCTGTACTCGATCAATCTGCGCATCATGGGTGGCCCCAATGTGCCGCTGATCAACGACCCCACGCTCTTCAACCAGCTGCAAACCGGCCGGCATTGAAGACTATGTGTTCCGTCCGCTGCTGATGTGCGCGATTGTGGTGCTCGCCAAGCTGGCGATGGACTGGTTCTTCCTGACTGAGCGGGGCCTGGCCATTCGTGCCACCGGCACCAATGCCCGCATGGCCCGCGCGCAAGGCGTCAACACCGGCGGCATGATCTTGCTGGGCATGGCGGTCTCCAACGGCCTGGTCGGCCTGGCCGGCGCGCTGTTTGCGCAGACCCAGGCGGCGCCGACAGCTCGATGGGCATCGGCACCATCGTGATCGGTCTGGCAGCAGTGATCGTGGGCGAGTCATCCTGCCTTCGCGCAAGCTGATTTGGCCACCTTGGCCGTGGTCCTCGGCGCCATCGTCTACCGCTTCTTCATTGCGCTGGCGCTCAACAGCGACTTCATCGGCCTCAAGGCCCAGGATCTGAACCTGGTCACCGCCTTGCTGGTCACGATCGCGCTGGTCATCCCCCAGCTCAAACGTCGTTTTGCGAAAAAGCACTGACAAGGAGAGAGACATGCTGAGCGCAAAAGACCTCAAGATCACCTTCAACCCCGGCACCCCGATCGAAACCCGCGCGCTGCGCGGCATGGCGCTGGATATTCCCGCCGGCCAGTTCGTCACCGTCATCGGCTCCAACGGCGCGGGCAAATCGACCTTTTTGAACGCCATCTCGGCGGACCTGATGGTCGACTCGGGCAGCATCGTCATTGACGGCGAAGACATGACGCGCAAGCCCGTCTGGGACCGCGCGCACAAAGTGGCCCGCGTGTTCCAGACCCGATGGCCGGCACCTGCGAAGACCTGTCGATCGAAGAGAACATGGCCCTGGCGCATGAGCGCGGCAACTTTCGCGGCCTGTCCAAGGCCGTCAAGCAAGCCAACCGTGCGCTCTACCGCGAAAAGCTCGCCACCCTGGGCCTGGGCCTGGAAAACCGTTTGACCGACCGCATCGGCCTGCTCTCGGGAGGCCAGCGCCAGGCCGTAAGCCTGCTGATGGCAGCGCTCCAGCCTTCGCGCATTTTGCTGCTCGACGAGCACACCGCTGCGCTCGATCCGCGCACCGCCGACTTTGTGCTCAAACTCACCGCCCGCATCGTCGAAGAAGGCCAACTGACCACGATGATGGTCACCCACAGCATGCGCCAGGCGCTCGATGTGGGCGACCGCACCGTGATGCTGCACCAGGGCCAGGTGGTGCTCGATGTCAGCGGCGAGGAACGCGCCAAGATGGACGTGCCCGATCTGCTGCAGATGTTCGAGAAGGTGCGCGGCGAAAAACTCGCCGATGATGCGCTGCTGCTGGGCTAAACAGCCGCTCCTGCACCGCCACAACAGCGGAGACCACGCAGGTGGCTCCGCTGTTTTTTTATGCCTCAGAGCGCTGCAGCACGGCGCAAAAAATCGCCGCAGCGACCAGGCCGCTAATGCAGGGAACAGCGCAAACACGGCAAACAACCAGAGCGCCGAGCGGCCCAGCGCTGCCGGGTCGCCCAGCGCGGGTCAACCCCAGCGCATTGGCCACCAGGCCCACCAGCGCCGCACCGACCGCCATGCCATAGAGCTGCACCGTCGTGATGCCCGATGCGGCGCTGTCGGCCTCCTGGGCACTGGCGCTGTGCATGATGGCATTGAGCACATGGGGCCAGGCCATGCCCACCCCAGACCGAGCACAGCCAGCGCCAGGCCACAGACCACCAGCGCCGCCATCCCCTGCCAGGGCTGGCCAGCGCCAAGGCCACCAGGGCCAACGTGCACAGCACCGGGCCGATCAGCATCAGTGCCCTGCCGGCCCGGCCACTTTTGCCCGAGAACAACACCGACGCCACCGACCAGCCGCCGGCGAGCAAAGCCGTCACATAGCCCGCCGTCAACGGTTGCAAGCCATGCAAGTGCTGCAGCAGATAGGGCACAAACACCTCGGTCATCGTCCCCACCAGCAGCAGGGCGACGGCGGCGTACAGCATGCCCAGCGGTGGCCGAGCGCCGTGCTGCCTGGGGCAGCAGGCGGCGGCTGGCGCGGCGCTCATGCCAGATCGCAGCCGCGCCGGCCAGCAAGCCTGCCGCGCCCAGCAGCCATTGCCAGAGCGGTGCAGTCACCACACTGGCCGCCGCCACCAACAGCACCGACAGCGCCAGCAGCACAATCTGCAGCCCGGCAATGCGGCCGTCCTGCGCAGGTGTGCTGCGCAGCAGGCGCTGCGGGGCCAGTTGGCGCTGCACCAGCAGCATTTGCAGCACCAGCAAGGGCAAACAAGGCGCCAAAGGCCAGGCGCCATTGGCCGGCCTGGGCAAACAGGCCGCCCACGGCTGGCCGCTGAGCGTCGCCACACCCCACATGGCCGAGATCAGCCAATCGCGCGCGGCCACAGCGCGGGCGGAAACACCAGCCGGATCAAGGTATAGCTCAGCGCCCCCACCGCGCCGCCCCCCAGGCCCTGCACCGCGGCGGCCCAGCAGCAGCATCGGCATCGATGGCGCCGTTGCACACAGCAAGCTGCCCGGCCAAACACCAGCAGGCCTGCCAGCATGGCGCCGCGTGCGCCCCAGCGGGCCAGCATGCGCACCGCCAGTGCCGCGCCAATGATCGAGGCCACCACAAACAAGGTGGTGCTCCAGCATACCAGGCCAGGCCGCCAATCTCCTGCACCACCGAGGGCAGGATGGTGGTGACGATATGCACATTGATCGCATGCATGGCCACCGCGCCGGTCAGCGCCAGCGCCTTGAGGCCATGGGCCGGCCCAGCAGCTGGGCCCAGCCGCAGGCGCTTCGGGCACGGGCGCGGCGCCTGTGGTGAGGGGTGATGAAGTTGAGGATGCCATGCCATTCCTGGTTGTGAAATAATGCAAGTATTGTCTTTGATAATCCCACGCTCTCAGCAATAAAACAAGCTATCACTTGTATAAATAAATGCCATCGCTCCCCATCGACCCCTCGTCCACCATGCGCATGCTAGAAGCTCTGAAGCGCCAGGCCCCCGCCAGCACCGCCGACTTGGCGCGCACGCTGCAGATGACGGCCGAGGCCGCTCGCCAGCAGATCAACAAGCTGGCTGACCAGGGCCTCGTGCAGGCCGATCTGCAAAAAACCGGCGGCGCGGCCGGCCGCGCCAGCTGTGGACCTTGACGGCTGCGGGCCAGCGTTACTTTCCCGATGCCATGCGCAACTCACGGTGCAGCTCATTGGCGCCATCGAAAAGCTCTTTGGCCAGCAGGGCATGGACGGCCTGATCAGCGAGCGCGAAGCGCAATCACGCAGCCGCTACCGCCAGGCCTGCACCGCCCCCGGACTGCCCGAGCGCCTGGCGCAGCTGGCCGAGGTCCGCACGCAAGAGGGCTATATGGCCCATGTCGAGCCCCACCCGCAAGGCTGGCTGCTGGTGGAGCACCACTGCCCCATCTGCGCTGCGGCACAGAGCTGCCGGGGCTTTTGCCGTTCGGAGCAGGCGCTGTTCCAGGAGGTGGTCGCAGGCTTGGCTACGTTGGAGCGCAGCGAATACCTGCTCGACGGCGGCCAGCGCTGCGTCTACCTGGTGCAGCCGCTGTAAGGCCGCCGCCTGACGCAGCGCAGCTGGCTCAGGCGCAAGCCGCTGCTTCGCCATCCTCCTGGGATGCACTGCGGGACTGGGTCTGCGGCTTGGCCATGCGCAGACATACCAGCCAGGCCAGCAAGGCCAGGCCCGCGGCACCCCAGAGCGCATGCTGCAGGCCCCGGGCATTGGCCTGGCGGATGGTCTCAGCGCCAGCCCCTTCCAGCCAGCCAGCGGCGCGGCCGCCAGCATCACTAGCAGCGCCAGGCCCAGCGCCGCGCCCACCTGCTGCGCGGTGGCAGCCACACCGGACGCCACGCCTTGCGCGCCGGCGCAATACCCTGGCCCACGAGCACCCACATGCCGGTCCAGCTCGCACCCTGGCCCAGGCTCATCACCACAAAGCCGGGTACCAGCCAGGCATAGTTGCCGGCCAGCGGCAGCACCGCAGCTATCCAGACCATGCCCAGCACACCGGCGGCCCAGCCCCGCAGCAGCACGCTGCGGGTGCCCTGCTGCGCCAGGCCGCGCTCGGCCAGGCGTATGCCCAGGTGCACACCGCCGTCGCAGCACAAAGGCCAGGCCGGCCTGCAGCGGGCTCCAGCCCAGCACCTGCTGAAAATACAGACCCAGAAAGTAATACTGCACGCCGTAGCTGCTCATGAACAGCATGGCCAGCAGCATGCTGGTCTGCAAGCTGCCCACCCGCAGCATGGCCAGCGGCATCAGGGGCGCCGCCACCCGCGCTTCGGTGCGCCAGAATAGACCGAGCGCGGCCAGCGCCAGCAGCAGCAGGCCCAGTGTGCGCCCGTCAGCCCAGCCCCATTGCGGGCCCTGCACCAGCAGCGCCACCCAGGCGCTGGCACCGACGGTCACGCTGATGCAGCCCAGCAGGTCAAAGCGGCGCTGTGCAGCCGGCACTGCTGGCATCGCAGGCAGGTAGCGGCCAGCGGCGAGCGCGCAGGGCCAGGCAATCGGCACCAGCACCCAGAGCACCCAGTTCCAGCCCAGGGTCTGGGTCAGCAGGCACCAGCAGGCGCCAGCCGCCAGCCCGCCGGCACTGGCCATGCTCCACACGGCCAGCGCACGGTTGCGCGCAGCGCCTGCGGCATACAAGGTATTGATCATCGACAAGGTGGCCGGAACAGCAGCGCGCTGCCACCCCCTGCCGGCAGCGCCGCCACCAACTGCCAGGCAGATGCGCAAAGCCGCCAGCCAAGGAGCCAGGCCAAACAGCGCCATCGCTGCCACATACATGCGGCGCTGGCCCAGCAGATCAGCGCAGCGCCCGCCCAGCAGCAGGCAGCCGCCAAAAGGCACGCTGTAGCCGCTGATGACCCATTGCAGGTGGCGGGCATCGAGCTGCAGCTGCTGGCCCATGGCATCCAGCGCGACAAAGACAATCGTCGCGTCGAGCGCAATCAGCAGTTGCGCAAACGACAGCAAGGCCAGCGCGGCGCGCGGATGGCGCAGCAAAGCAGGCTGGCGCAGGGGTTCTTCAAGGGTCACGTCATCACTCCGACAAGGGAAAAAGCATGCGGCGCGGTCTGCGCGCAGAAAACCTGCAGCACTGGGTGCCTGCAGGCGGGTGATGACCGGTCATGGCGCCATGGTATTTAAATCAATAACGAAGATAAATAGCAAACCTATCTTTTACTTATGCAAAAATGAATCAATACCTTTGCCGGAGCCATCCATGGATTTGAACGCGGTACAGATGCTGATCAAGGTGGCCGAGCACAAGAGCTTTACCCAGGCCGCGCACAGCCTGGGCACCACGCAGTCGCGCATCTCCCGCGCCATTGCGCAGCTGGAGGCCGACCTGGGCACGCGCCTGCTGCACCGCAATACCGCAATGTGTCGCTGACCCCGATGGCTGCCTGCTGGTCGACCGCAGTGCCGCGCTGATCGCCGGGCTGGACGATGCCAAGCAGCAGCTGCTGGACCGGCGCTGCGAGCCCACCGGTGTGCTGCGCATGACGGCGCCTTCGGTGCTCGGCCGCATGGTGCTGACACCCTTGCTGGGCCAGCTGCTGCAGCAGCACCCGGCCTGCAGATCGAGGCCAGCTTCACCGACCGCCTGGTGGACATGGTGGACGAGGGTTTGACGCTGCGGTGCGCATCGGCCCCTTGCTCGACAGCCGGATGATCGGCCGGCCGCTGCCGCCGCTGCACTGGGTGACGGTCGCCTCACCGGCCTATACCGCCCGCCACGGCCGGCCGCAAAACCTGCAAGAGCTGGCCACGCACCGCTGCCTGTCGGTCTACAACCACTACCGGGTTTTGCCGTGCCCTGGCAGTTTCGCCACCCCGACGGCAGCACCATCGACTGGCCCGCGCCCACGCGATCAGGTTCGACAGTGGTGACCCGTTGATCGAAGGCGCGATTGCCGGCCTGGGCGTGGCCCAGGTGATGGGGTTTGCGGTGCGCGATGCGCTGGCCGATGGCCGGCTGGAGCGGCTGCTGCCCGCGCTGGAAGGCCGCAGCCGCGCGCTCTCCGTGGTCTACCCGCGCACGCGCCATGCCTCACCAAGGTGCAGGCGCTGTGCCAGTGCTCTTGGCGGCGCAGCGCCTGGTGATCGCACCAGCCCAGGAAGGCTCTGGCGCGCCATGCCGCTGGCGGCGATTGTTCAAATCCATGCAAACGCTGCGTTCAAACCGAGGCACCCCAAACAGGCGCAGACGCCCTACAGTAGATCCAGGCGCCAAGAACGGATCGCATACCGGTTCTGGAGACGCTCCCACCGCTGTAGCGGTCCCTCTTCATCGACAAGGAAATATTCACCATGGCTAAAGTTCTGGTTCTCTACCATTCCATGTACGGTCACATCGAGACCATGGCCGGCAAGATCGCCGAAGGCGCACGCAGTGTCCGCCGGCACCGAGGTGGTCATCAAGCGCGTACCCGAGACCATGCCGCAAGAGGCTTTCCAGCGCTGGCGGCAAGGTGGACCAGCAGCCGCTGTGGCCACGCCAGCCGAGCTCGCAGAGTACGACGCCATCATCTTTGGCACCCCCACCGTTTTGGCAATATGAGCGGCCAGATGCGCAGCTTCCTCGACCAGACTGGGGGCCTGTGGGCCAAGGGCGCGCTGTCGGGCAAGGTCGGCAGCGTGTTCACGTCGACGGGCACCTTGGGCGGCCAGGAAACCACCGTGACCTCGTTCTGGAACACCCTGGCCCACCACGGCATGGTGATCGTGCCCGCCGGTTTGGCCTGCCTTCGCAGTTTGACCTGTCGCAGCCAAGGGCGGCTCGCCCTACGGCGCAGCCACCCTGGCCGGTG
>NZ_JBHRUZ010000025.1:0-24576 GCF_042647185.1 Comamonas sp. JC664 | reverse complement strand
GGGGCGCCCAGCCGCGCAATACCGCAGCAATAGCCCAGCTATTGCGAGGATTTGCAACAACGCAGACCGCCCCTGCCCGGGCGGCCGCAAAGCCACTGTCCCTACGGGTTGGAGTGAAATCGGGCGATTTCTGCGCGCTGGCCTTGCTTGCACCCCGGTGCAAGCTGCGGACCAGCCCTTCGAACTCATCCCGGTTGCACTCCAACGCGGCTGCGTAGAGACTTTGACCAGGTTCTTAGCGCTGCGTAGTCTAGCCTGCCGAGATTGGGCCTCGCCCGCGCTCTGGCTCCACTGCGATTCTGTGATGCGCATTCTTCACTAGTCTGTCGCTACGCAGCCCCTAGAATGGGACTTCCGCTGGTGCCATGCCATAGGGGCGTTGGGCCATGGCGGATTTTTTGATTCTGTTTCTTTTTTCGGAATTTCCATGCAAGACACCGTCAAGCCTCTGAGCCCCATGTGATGACTACCTATGGCCGCGTGCCGGTCGCACTGGAGCGAGGCCAGGGCGTGCGTGTGTGGGATGTCAACGGCAAGGAATACCTCGATGCGCTGGGCGGCATCGCCGTCAACACGCTGGGCCACAACCACGGCAAGCTGGTCGCGCGCTGCACGACCAGATGACCAAGTTGATCCACACCAGCAACTACTACTATGTGCCCGGCCAGGAAAAGCTCGCAGCCCTGCTGGTCGAACGCTCGAAGATGACAATGTCTTTTTCTGCTCCACCGGTCTGGAGCGAACGAGGCATCGATCAAGATCGCGCGCAAGTACGGCGTGGACAAGGGCATCGAAAAGCCGGTGATCGTCGTGTTCGACCATGCCTTCCATGGCCGCTCGATTGCCACGATGAGCGCTACTGCCAACCCCAAGGTTCGCAACGGCTTTGGCCCGCTGCTCGACGGTTTTCTGCGCGTGCCGGCCAATGACTTCGTCGCGCTGCAGGAAGCGACCGAAGGCAACTCCAATATTGTCGGCGTGATGATGGAGCCCATCCAGGGCGAAGGCGGCCTGCACCCAATGCGCGCCGACTTCATGAAGCAAGTGCGTGCGCTGTGCGACGCCAAGGACTGGCTGTTCATTGTCGATGAAATCCAGGCCGGCATGGGCCGCACCGGCAAGTGGTTTGCCCACCAGTGGGCCGGCATCGTGCCCGATGTGATGTCGCTGGCCAAGGGCCTGGGCTCGGGCGTGCCAGTCGGCGCGGTCGTCGCCGGCCCCAAGGCGGCCAAGTGCTGCTGCAGCCAGGCAACCACGGCACCACCTTTGGCGGCAACCCGCTGGCCATGCGCGCCGGTGTGGAAACCATTGCCATCATGGAAGAAGAAGGCCTGCTGGCCAATGCCACCAAGGTGGGCGACTACCTCCAGGCCGCGCTGAACGAGGCGCTGGCGGGCACGCCCGGCTTTGTCGAAGTGCGCGGCCAGGGCCTGATGAACGGCGTGGAGCTGAACAAGCCCTTGCGGCGAGCTGATCACGCGCGGCGTGCAAGAAAGCCGGCCTGCTGTTCAGCGTGACCGCCGACACCGTGATCCGCATCGTGCCACCGCTGATCCTGACCGAAGCCCGAGGCCGATGAGATCGTCGCCAAGCTCGTACCGCTGGTCAAATCCTTCCTGGCAGGCCAATAAGGCCAGAAGAGAACGCAATGAAACACTATCTGCAATTCCAGGATTTCACGGCTGACGAATACGAATACCTGCTCAAGCGCGCGGCGCTGATCAAGCAGAAGTTCAAGGGCTATGTGACCCCACCACACCCTGGCCCGACCGCACCTTGGCGATGATCTTCGAGAAGGCCAGCACGCGCACGCGCGTGAGCTTTGAGGCCGGCATGTACCAGCTGGGCGGCTCGGTGGTGCACCTGACCACCGGCGACAGCCAGCTGGGCCGCGCCGAGCCCATCGAGGACAGCGCGCGCGTGATCAGCCGCATGACCGATCTGGTGATGATCCGCACCTTCGGCCAGGACAAGATCGAGCGCTTTGCAGCGCACTCGCGCGTGCCGGTCATCAATGGCCTGACCAACGATTCCATCCCTGCCAGATCCTCGCTGACATCTTCACCTTTATCGAGCACCGCGGCTCGATCCAGGGCAAGACGGTCGCCTGGGTGGGTGATGGCAACAACATGGCCACACCTGGCTGCAGGCAGCCAACCTGCTGGGCTTCAAGGTCCATGTCAGCACGCCCAGCGGCTACGGCATCGACGAGCAACTGGCCTTCAGCGGCGCGCCTACGACAAGGGCTGCTACCAGCTGTTCAGCGACCCGCAAGAGGCCTGCAAGGGCGCGGACCTGGTCACCACCGATGTGTGGACCAGCATGGGCTATGAAGAGGAAAACGAAAAGCGCAAGAAGGCCTTTGCCGACTGGTGCGTGGACCTCGACATGATGGCCGTGGCCAAGAAGGACGCCCTCTTCATGCACTGCCTGCCCGCCCACCGGGGCGAAGAGGTGCAGGCGAGGTCATCGACGGCCCGCAGTCGGTCGTCTGGGACGAGGCCGAAAACCGCATGCATGTGCAAAAGGCGTTGATGGAGTACCTCCTCATCGGCAAGCAGGGTTAAACCGCCACGCCACCGCTAGCCCTGCTTGGACTGGCTGAGCCACCTCGGCCCCTCTAGATGTAGCAATGCCCCGAACCTTGTGGTTTCGGGGCATTGTTATTTCAGCGCTGATCCGGCAGATCAGGCAGCCGGAGCCGTGGTGCGGATCAGGTGGTCAAACGCGCTCAGTGCGGCAGTCGCACCGGCACCTGCGGCGATGACGATCTGCTTGTACGGCACATTGGTGCAGTCACCAGCGGCAAACACGCCGGGCAGGTTGGTGTGGCCCTTGGCGTCGATCTCGATCTCGCCAAACGGGGTCAGCTGCACGGTATCCTTGAGCCAGCCGGTGTTGGGCAGCAGGCCGATCTGCACAAAGATGCCTTCGAGCGCGACGGTCTTGATCTCGTCGTTCGTGCGGTCCTTGTAGGTCAGGCCCGTCACCTTCTTGCCGTCACCGTTCACTTCGGTGGTCTGCGCATTCAGGATGACCGTCACATTGGGCAGGCTGCGCAGCTTGCGCTGCAGCACGGCATCGGCCTTCAGCTCGGCGGCAAACTCCAGCAAGGTCACGTGCTGGACCACACCGGCCAGGTCAATGGCCGCCTCGACACCGGAGTTGCCGCCACCGATCACCGCCACGGGCTTGCCCTTGAAGAGCGGGCCATCGCAGTGCGGGCAGTAGGTCACGCCCTTGGTGCGGTAGGTATCCTCACCGGGCACATTCATGTTGCGCCAGCGCGCGCCGGTCGACAGGATCACCGTGCGGGCCTTGAGCTTGGCACCCGACTCGGTCTCGATCTCGATCATGCCACCTTCCTGCGCTGCGGGCGTCAGGGACTTGGCAGTCTGCAGATTCATGATGTCGACTTCGTAGTCGCGGATATGGCTCTCCATCGCGGCCGCAAACTTGGGGCCATCGGTCTTGCTCACGGAGATGAAGTTCTCGATATCCACGGTGTCGAGCACCTGGCCGCCCAGACGCTCGGCGGCAATGCCGGTACGGATGCCCTTGCGTGCCGCATAAATCGCAGCGGCCGCGCCAGCGGGGCCACCGCCGACGATCAGCACATCAAAGGCGTCCTTGGCCGAAATCTTTTGCGCTTCGCGGGCTGCCGCGCCGGTATCGACCTTGGCAACGATCTCGGCGAGCTCCATGCGGCCCTGGCCAAAACGCTGGCCGTTGACGAACACGGTGGGCACGCCCATGATTTCGCGCTCTTGCACTTCCTTTTGGAACAGGCCGCCATCGATCGCGGTGTGCGTGATCTTGGGGTTGAGCACGGACATCAGGTTCAGCGCCTGCACGACGTCCGGGCAGTTGTGGCAGGACAGCGAGTAGAAGGTCTCGAAGTGCAGCGGTGTGTCGATGTTCTTGACCTGCTCGAGCAGCTCAGCGGACTCCTTCGAGGGGTGGCCGCCCACTTGCAGCAGCGCCAGCACCAGCGAGGTGAATTCATGGCCCAGCGGCACACCGGCGAAACGCACGCCGACATCGGTGCCCGGGTTGGTGATCAGGAAAGACGGCTTGCGCACATCGGCCGCATTGTCTTCGACCACCGTGATCTTGTCGTTCAGTTCTTTGATATCGGCCAGCAGCTGGCGCACTTCTTTCGACTTGTCACCGTCATCCAGGGTCGCCACCAGCTCGACGGGCTTGGTCAAGCGCTCCAGGTAGGCTTTCAGTTGGGCTTTCATGGTGTTGTCGAGCATGGGACTTCCTTCAAACTTCTCGTGGCCCGCCTGGGGCGTTGCAGCACTTTTCAAAAAACAAAGCCCGGGCGCCAGGCACCCGGGCGTCTACTACGTTGGAATTGCAGCAGTGATTAACAGCTTAGATCTTGCCAACCAGGTCCAGCGATGGAGCCAGGGTCTTTTCGCCTTCTTGCCACTTGGCAGGGCAGACTTCACCGGGGTGCGATGCCACGTACTGGGCAGCCTTGATCTTGCGCAGCAGGTCTTCTGCATTGCGGCCGATGCCTTCAGCGGTGATTTCCATCGCCTGGATCACGCCTTCTGGATCAACGATGAAGGTGGCACGGTCTGCCAGGCCTTGGCCTTCGCGCAGGCAGTCGAAGTTCTGGCTGATTTGCCAGGTTGGGTCACCCAGCATGGTGTACTTGATCTTGGCGATGGTGTCCGAGGTGTCGTGCCAGGCCTTGTGCACGAAATGGGTGTCGGTCGAGACGGAATAGACTTCCACGCCCAGCTTTTGCAGCTCAGCGTAGTGGTCGGCCACATCGCCCAGTTCGGTGGGGCAGACAAAGGTGAAGTCAGCATGGTAGAAGAAGAACACAGCCCACTTGCCCAGGACGTCTTTTTCGGTCACTTCGATGAACTTGCCATCCTTGAATGCTTGCGTCGCGAAAGGCTTGATCTTGCTGTTGAGTACGGACATGGTGGTTTCCTTTCTGTTGAGTAAAAAACGATTGACAGGAGTCAGTGTAGAAAGATCTTCATAATTGAGCAATTCAATTAATACAATCATTTAGATTTAAACAAGCTATTATTCAAGCACTGACCCAAGGCAGATAGCTATATGCGGGCTGGTGCCTATTTTGCAAGCCTGCGCAGTGCAGCACGCCTTGTTCGCTGCAACTTAGCACAGCGCCATGACAGCGCAGTTGCGCTGCAGCAAGCCGCATCATGCAAGCAAGGGACGGGCTGCGTCAAATGAGAACACGACTCAGCCTTACACGCAGCCAGAGCAAAAGCACGGGGGATAAGCACCGCGGGGTTTGGTTGCTTGACCTTTCGCAAGGACAATAGCCCCAACACCCGTTAATGACACAAGAGAAGGAGCCCACCATGAAAGGCGATCCCAAAGCCATCGGTTTTCTGCAAGCGCAGCTGAAAAACGAACTCACCGCGATCAACCAGTATTTTCTGCATTACCGCATGTACAAGCACTGGGGTCTGGACAAGCTGGCCAAGAAGGAATACGAGGAATCCATTGGCGAGATGAAGCATGCCGACTGGCTGATGGACCGCATCTTCATGCTCGACGGCCTGCCCAACCTGCAGGACCTGGGCAAGCTGCAGATCGGTGAAGACGTGCCGGAGGCACTGGCCTGTGACCTGCGCCTGGAGCAAGCCGCCCAAGCCACCATCAAGGATGGCATCGCCCACTGCGAAAGCGTGCGTGACTATGTCTCGCGCGACCTGCTGCAAAAGATCCTGGACGACACCGAAGAGCACATCGATTTTCTCGAAACCCAGCTGGACCTGATCGACAAGGTCGGCATCCAGAATTACCTGCAGTCCATCATGGGCGAGGTCGAATAAGCCCCGCCTCCAGCAACGCCACGCAAAAAGGACCTTCGGGTCCTTTTTGTTGTATCTGCCGCACAAACCTGCGTGCATTGATGGTTAAACAATAATCATTCAAAACTTCTATTACACTGCGCGTTCATCTTTCTTCGCACGCCAGCATCGTTTGTTTACCGATGCCAGCCAGCGCACCGGGTCACCCCACACTGCCATGCTGCGTGCACGACTATCCCTTCGCCTCGCGGTCTACAGGCCGCAGTTGGACGCCTTGGATGCCAGCACCTGCATCCACAGCGCAGCCTCCCTGCATGGCAGCGGTCAGGCCCGGTAAAGCTCAAGTGCTGACCCTTTCAGCGCGCCGTTTTCCGCGTTCAACACCCGATTACCATGTCTGACACCGCTATCCCAACAGCCGCGCCACGTGCGCTGCACACCGCTTTACACACGGCCATGTGGGCTGCCCTGGCCTGCTGGGGCGGCAACGCATTGGCACAAAGCACGCAACCGGTAACTGCTACGCCGGCAGAAACCACGCTCGCCCCCATCACCGTGCAAGGCGAGAGCCAATCCGAGACAGCCACCGGCCCGGTCAAAGGCTTTGTCGCCAAACGCGCCATCTCGGCCACCAAGACCGACACCCCGCTGATCGAGACCCCGCAAGCGATCAGCGTGGTGACGCGCGACCAGTTTGAAGCCCAGGGCGTGACGACCCTGCGCGAGACCACACGCTATGCAGCGGGCATCAACTCCAGCTATTTCGACAACCGCGTCGACAGCTTCAAGGCGCGCGGCGGCGATGTCAGCCAGTACCAGGATGGCCTGCTGCGCACCTATGGCACCTACAACAACATCAAGGTCGAACCCTATACCTTGGAGCGGTCGAGTTTCTGCGCGGCCCCTCTTCGGTGCTGTATGGCCAGGGCAGCGTCGGCGGCGTGCTCAACCTGACCAGCAAACGCCCGCTGGACCAGCCCCAGCGCGAGCTGCAGGTTCAGCTGGGCAGCCACAGCCGCAAGCAGATTGCCAGCGATATCACCGGCCCCATCGACGACGACGGGCGCTGGCTCTACCGCCTAGTGGCGGTGGGCCGTGACAGCAACACCCAGGTCGACCATGTCAAGGACGACCGCCTGGTCATTGCGCCGTCGCTCACTTTCAAGCCCTTTGCCGGCACCTCGCTGACCTTGCAGGCCATGTACCACAAGGACAAGAGTGGCTCGATCACCCAGTTCTTCCCCTGGCAAGGCACGCGCCTGTCCAGCCCCTACGGCCAGATTCCGACCAACACCTTCATCAGCGAGCCCAACTTTGACAAGTACGATTCCGAGAACAAGTCCTTTGGCTACCTGTTCAGCCACCAGCTGAACGACAGCTGGACCCTGCGCCAGAACCTGCGCCGCACCACCAGCGAGGTGGACTACCGCACGCTCTACACCAGCTTTGCCGCCAACGCCGCAGCGGGCCGCCCTGCCCGGCCGGTGTTCGATCCCGATGGCCGCACCGTGCAGCGCGATGCCGTCTGGCAGGTCAATGGCGGCCGCATGCTGCTGGTCGATACCCAGCTCGAAGGCAAGCTGCAGACCGGTGATGTGCAGCACACGCTGCTGGCCGGTATGGACTGGCAGCGCAATACCACCAGCCAGGCGAGCTGGCGCGCGCTGGGCACACCGCTCGATGTCTACAACCCGGTCTACGGCTCGTTCACGCCGCCCCACGGCATCGCAATTGGTGCAGGCGCCCAATGTGTCGCAGCGCCAGCTGGGCTTTTACCTGCAGGACCAGCTGCGCTGGGGCGACTGGAGCGCCACGGCGGGCCTGCGCCGCGACCATGCCAAGACCGAGACCGAAGGCCGGCCCGCAGCCGCTGCCGACGATTCGGCCTGGACCAAGCGCGTAGGCTTGACCTACCAGGCCGGCGGCGGCTGGGCGCCTTATGTCAGCTATACCGAGTCCTTCCAGCCACTGGGCGGCGTGGACTTTTACGGCACGCCCTACAAACCGCAGCGCGGCAAGCAGGTCGAAGCCGGTGTGAAGTGGATTCCCGAAGGCCGGGGCATCTCGGGCTATGCGGCTGTCTACAGCCTGCGCGAGCAAAACCGCAAGACCAATGACCCGGCCAACCCGCTCAACAGCCTGCAGCTGGGTGAAGTCAAGACCCAGGGCTTTGAAGCCGAGATGACCGCCAGCCTGGCCAAAAGCTGGGACTGGACCGTCGCCTATGCCTATACCGACGCCAAGATCAGCCGCAGCAATGCGGGCGACCAGGGCCAGCGCGTGGCTGCCGTCTCGCGCCACATGGCATCGAGCTGGCTGATGCACCGCTTTGCCAGCCAGGGGCGCGGCGGCTGGAGTGTGGGCGCGGGCATGCGCTACACCGGCTCGCAGTGGTCGGGCACCAGCGCCATCGACACGCCCTCCTCGCTGCTGACCGATGCGATGGTGGCTTATGACAGCGGTGACTGGCGCCTGGCCTTCCATGCCAACAACCTGACTGACAAGGTCGTGATCACACAGTGCCTCTCACGCGGCGACTGCTTCTACGGCGAGCGCCGCAACTTCCTGCTGACTGCGACCTACCGCTACTGATCACCACCGATCACCCTGGATCGCGGGCAGCAAAATGCCCGCGCGGTGGATGCAAAAAAGGCTGCGATGACAACCGCAGCCTTTTGCCTTTCTGGCCAGCCGGACCATCAGGCAGCCACTGGCTCCGTGGTGGCCAGAAAATCCTGGCCAATGCGGCCGCCCAGCGCATGCACGCGCTCCAGAAAGCGCACCAGGAAGGCATGCAGGCCGGTGGCCAGCAGCTCATCGATGCGGCCATACTGCAGCTCGGCCAGGAGCAGGCCGCCTGGCGCTGGGTTTCGGCCGAGTGGTCGTTGGCAACGGCCTGCAGAATCTGCACCACCTCGTACATGCTGGCATGCAAGGAGCGCGGCATGTCGCGCCGCAGGATCAGCATCTCGGCCACACGCTCGGGCGTGATCACATTGCGGTAGACCTTGCGGTAGACCTCGAAGGCCGAGACGCTGCGCAAGATCGCGCTCCAGTGGTAGAAGTCCGAGGGCTGGCTGCCCTTGCCCGGCTGGTAGGAGCCGTGGTAGTCGTTCTTGACGGCATGGAAACGCACATCCAGGAGGCGGGCCGTGTTGTCGGCCCGCTCGATGAAGGTGCCCAGGCGCAAGAACAAAAAGGCATCGTCTTGCAGCATCGTGCCCGAGACCACACCGCGCGAGAGGTGCGAGCGGTGCTTGACCCACTCGAAGAACTTGGCCGGATCGGTCTCGAACTTCTTGGCCTTGAACAGCCGGTTCATATCGAGCCAGGTCAGGTTCTGCGTCTCCCAGGCCTCGGTGGTCAAGGCGCCACGCACGGCACGCGCGTTCTCGCGCGCGGCCAGCAGGCAGCTGTAGATCGATGAGGTATTGGTCTCGTCGCGCACCATGAAGTGCAGCACCCCATCGAGGGTGATCTCGTCATGGCGCTCATAGTAGGCAGGCAGCAGCTCGCTGATGGACAGCACGCTTTGCCAGGCCTTGGTCGCTGCGGTCGCGGACTGCGGCAGCATGGAGGTCTCGTAGCTCACATTGAGCATGCGGGCTGTGTTCTCTGCCCGCTCGGTGTAGCGGGACATCCAGTAGAGGTGATCGGCGGTTCGGCTCAACATAGTGACATTCTTTCGCTAGGCAGATGGATGGCTTTCAAACAAGAACCTCCGGGTTCACTGCTGCATGCCATCCCATTCGCTGTAATCGTCCTCCGGGCCGCGCAGCACCCAGGTGTCCTTGGTGCCCCCGCCTTGCGAGGAGTTGACCACCAGCGATCCATCCTTGAGCGCCACGCGCGTGAGGCCCCGGGCACCATCTGCACCTCCTTGCCGCTCAGCACAAAGGGGCGCAGATCGATGTGGCGCGGCGCAATGCCGCTTTCCACATAGGTGGGGCTGCTCGAGAGGCTCAAAGTGGGCTGGGCGATATAGCCATGGGCTTGGCCTTGAGCACCGCGCGGAAGGCCTCGATCTCGGCGCGCGTGGAGGCCGGGCCGATCAGCATGCCGTAGCCGCCAGCGCCATGCACCTCCTTGACCACCAGCTCATCGAGGTGGTCCAGCACATAGGCCAAGTCATCGGGCTTGCGGCACATCCAGGTCGGCACGTTCTTCAGGATGGCCTCTTCGCCCAGGTAGAAGCGGATCATCGCCGGCACATAGGGGTAGACCGATTTGTCATCGGCCACGCCCGTGCCCACTGCATTGCAGATGGCCACATTGCCCTTGCGGTAGGCGCGCATCAAGCCGGCGCAACCCAGGGTGGAGCTGGAGCGGAAAACGGTGGGGTCGAGAAAGTCGTCATCGACACGGCGGTATATCACATCCACCCGCTGCAGACCCTGCGTGGTGCGCATGTAGACCACATCATCGCGCACCAGCAGGTCCTGGCCTTCGACCAGCTCCACGCCCATCTGCTGGGCGAGGAAGGCATGCTCAAAGTAGGCGCTGTTGTACATGCCCGGCGTCAGCACCACCACCGTGGGTTGTTGGCCGCCTGGTTGGGCGCACTGGCACGCAAGGTGTCGAGCAGCATATCCGGGTAATGCGCCACGGCGCCACCGCATGGCTGCTGAACAGGCTGGGAAAGAGGCGCATCATCATGCGGCGGTTTTCCAGCATGTACGACACGCCCGAAGGCACGCGCAGGTTGTCTTCGAGCACATAGTAGGTGCCGCTGCCGTCCACCTCGGCTGCGCGCACGATATCGATGCCGGCGATATGCGCATAGGTGTCCAGCGGCACATGCACGCCCCGCATCTCGGGCCGGTACTGGCTGTTGTCCAGCACCAGGTCGCGCGGAATGATGCCGGCCTTCAGAATTTCCTGGTCGTGGTAGACATCGTGGATGAAGCGGTTGAGGGCGGCCACGCGCTGCACCAGGCCCTTTTGCATCTGGGCCCATTCCTGCGAGGGGATGATGCGCGGGATCAGATCAAAGTGGAATCAGGCGCTCGGTGCCCGAGCCGTCTTCGTCCTTTTCGCCATAAACCGCAAGGTGATCCCTACGCGGCGGAATATCAGCTCGGCCTCCTCGCGCAGGGCCTGCATCTTCTCGAAGGGCTGCAGCTGCAGCCATTTGGCATAGCTTTGGTAGTGCGCTCTTTCGGCACCTGCTGCATAAGGCAGGCCCTGGTACATCTCATCGAACTTTTGCATCGCAAAATCCTTTCTGGCACCAGCAGCTTAGCAAGTTTCGCGCCACCCAAAACTAAGTACTAACCTTCATCAAGAATTAGTGCTTGATTTGTTTTGTTAATATCCAATATGCCGCTTGTCTGGCCCTGCTGGGCAGCCTGGTGGCGCCAATAGCGCGGCCGCTTTTGCCGCTCGCACAGCAGCGTCTGGGGCTGGTCGGAGCGCCAGTGCGCCGCACCGCAATGGACCGTGTTGCGCAGCACAATCTGCATCTCTTGGTAACGCTGCTGCACCCGCGCAGCCGGGTGCCTGAAGCGGTTGCGGTAGCCCGTTTGTGCCACCACCCAGCGCGGGCGCACCGCCTCCAGCAGCGGTCGCGTGGACGAGGTGTTGCTGCCGTGGTGCGGAGCCAGCATCAGATCGGCGCGCAACACCGACGGCTCGCCCGCATAGCGCTGCACCAGCGCCCCCTCCTGGGCCCGCTCAATATCGCCGGGCAACAAGGCGCTGGCCGCATGGCCGCCACGCGCGGCCGCCTCGATGCGCAGCACGCAGCTGTGGGCATTGCCCGAGCTATCCCTTGGAATGGAACTGTCTGTGGCACCCAGCTCCTGCGCCCCCGGAAACAGAACGCTGAAATGCACTCCATCCCAGGTCCACGTCTGGCCCGCAGCACAGTCTTGCCAGGGCGCTTCGGCAATGCCCAGCCGCTGGCGCTCATAGGGCAGCAGCGAGCCCAGCACGCCACCGGCCGGAGCTGCTCCGCCACCGCCTGGGCACCGCCCGTATGGTCCACATGGGCGTGGCTGAGCACCAGCAGATCGAGCCGGCCGCTGTCCAGCCCGCGCACGCCCATCGCCCGCATTGCCGGCACCACCACCCGGTCGCCTGCATTGCTGCCAGACCCGTACAACGGGCCCGCGTCATACAGCAGGCTGTGCCTGGCCGTCTGCACCACCACCGCCTGGCCCTGGCCCACATCCAGCGCCCAGAGCGCAAACGGCCATGGGGCGGCCGCAGCGGCTGCCAGAACAACGCGGGCAGCAGGCAAGGCAGGCCCAGCAGCCGCAGGCGCCAAGGCCAGGGCAGCACCAGCCAGATGCCCCCCAGCACGGCAACGAACGCTGCCCAGCCCGGCGCTGCGGCCAGCCACAACGCGGCATGGGGCCAACTGGCCAGCCACTGCAGCGCCACCATCAAGGGCTGCAGCGCCCAGGCTGCGGCCGTCCACAACGGCCGCAGCACGGCGCCCAGCAAGGCCAGCGGCGTGACCACCCAGGTCACCCAGGGGATGGCCAGCAGATTGGCCACAAAGCCGACCAGCGACACCTGGCCAAACAGCAGCAGGGACAAGGGCGTGATCGCCAGGGTCACCACCCACTGCTCGCGCAGCAGCTTGGCGGCGGCAGCGCATGCGCCGCGCAGGCCGCGCTGCGCCCTGCCCTGCTCGGGCAGCGCAGCGCTGCGGCTGCTGCCCCCTCGGTCGGATGCAAACAAGATACCGACTGCCAGAAAACTCAGCCAGAACCCCGCCTGCAGCAAGGCCATGGGCTGGGCCAGCACTACACAGACACAGGCCAGCAGCAGCGCATATGCCAGGGCCATTGCCGGCCAGTCGATGCCAGCACGGCCACCACCACCAGCATCAGCACCGTGCGCTGCGCGGGAATGCCCCAGCCGCTGAACAGCGCATAGAGCCCCGCACACAGCACCCCGCCCACAAGGCCACATGGGGTGCCGGCAGCCACAGACACAGCGCCGGGCTGCGCCGCCAGGCCATGCGGATCAGCGCCGCCGCCACCCAGGCAAACAAGGTGATATGCAGGCCCGATATCGCCATCAGATGGGCCACGCCGGTGGTGCGGAAGACGCGCCAGTCCTCGCGGTCAATCGCACGCTGCTCCCCGGTCACCAGCGCCACCAGCACGCCGGCGATGCGCGCCTGCTCTGCCGCCTGCGCCTGGCCCGGCGGGGCAAGGCGCTGCACCATCGCATCACGCACCGCCTGCCGCCAGCGCTCTACCACATGGCCTTGGCCGGAGGCCAGCAGCTGCGGCCCCTGGGCCTGGCCGTGGCGCACATAGCCCGTGGCCTGCACGCCCTGCTCCCACATCCACATCTCGTAGTCAAAACCATGCGGATTGAGGCTGCCATGGGGGGCACGCAAACGCAGCGGCAGCCGCCAGCGCTGCCCCGCCTGCAGCAGCGGAAGATCAGCGTCTGCCGACGCAGGCGGCTCGGGCGCCACACCCGAAAAAGCCCGGTGGTCGGCACGGTACCAGGACAGGTCGATCAGCGGCGGCACTGCCACCGGCGCACCCTTCTGCCCGCCTTGCCCAACCTGCCAAGCCTGCCCGGTCTTGAGCCGAAAGCGCTGGCCGCCGGTGATCGGCAAAGGCATGGCGACGATGACGCCCTCGACCTGCAGGTCTAGCCCTTCCAACGCTGGCAGCAGCTGCTTTTGCGCCTGATGGGCGGCACGCATGCCCGCCAGGCCCAAGGCCAGCGCAGCGGCAGCCAGACAGCACAGCGCGCGATCCAGCCACGGCAGCGGCCCGCGCCAGCGGCTCAGCAGCAAGCTGGCCACGCCCCCAAGAGCGCCAATGCCGCGTACTGCCAGACAGGCGCCAAGCTGGCCTGCTGCAGTTGCAGGGCCGTACCCGCCAGGATGCCCCAGAGCCAGGCCGCCGGTCGCCAGTAGCCCGCCCAGCCCGGCCCCACACTGCGCTGGACTGCCCGCTTGCAGGAAGAGGTCTCCATCATCTCCACATGCTAGGCAGCGCTGCCTGCAGGTCCGATCAGGGCTTGCCCTAGAGTTCGCCGGCGCCCCTCTCAGGCGACATGGGAAACGGCGCCCTGGCAGGGCATTTGTGCCACACTGGGCGCTTTGCCCCGCCTCCACTTTTGAAAGGACTCCATGAGCGTTTACGACAAACTCCAGGCCCTCGGCATCAGCCTGCCGCCACTGGCGGTGCCCGCTGCCGCCTATCTGCCCTATGTACAGACCGGCAACATGGTGTTTTTGAGCGGCCATATCGCCCGCAAGGATGGCAAGCCCTGGGTGGCGCAGTTTGGCCGCAACATCAACACCGAAGAAGGCAAGCTCGCAGCCCGCGCGGTGGCCATCGACCTGCTGGGCACCTTGCAGCATGCCGCCGGTGGTGATCTGAACCGTGTCAAGCGCGTGGTCAAGCTGATGAGCCTGGTCAACAGCACCGGTGACTTCACCGAGCAGCACCTGGTGACCAATGGCGCCAGTGAGTTGTTCGCCGAAGTGTTTGGCCTGAAAAGGGTGCCCATGCCCGCAGCGCCTTTGGCGTCGCCCAGATTCCGATGGGCGCCTGCGTCGAGATCGAGCTGATCGCCGAACTCGCTTGACATCTGCACCACGCGATGCGGCGCCCATGCCCTGCGGGTATGGCGCCGCATTGTTTTTGCATGCCACCGCAGTCGGCCATGCCTCTAAGATGCCTGTCTTCTACCCAGCAAGGACAACACCGGCATGAGCATCTACGACCAACTCAAAGCACTGAACATTGAACTGCCGCCCGTGCGCACACCGGCTGCGGCTTACGCACCGTTTGCACAAACCGGCCAACTGGTCTTTATCAGCGGCCACACGGCCAGCAAGAACGGCCAGCCCTGGACCGGCAAGCTAGGCAAGACCATGGACACCGCCGAAGGCCAGCAGGCAGCGCGCGCGGTCGCCATCGACCTGATGGGCACCTTACAAGCAGCAGTCGGTGGCGATCTGAACCGGGTCAAGCGCATTGTCAAGCTGATGAGCCTGGTCAACAGCACGGAAGACTTCACCGAGCAACATCTGGTCACCAACGGCGCCAGCGAATTGCTGGCCCAGGTGTTTGGTCCCGACAAGGGGGCGCATGCCCGCAGCGCCTTTGGCGTCGCCCAGGTCCCCCGGGGCGCCTGTGTCGAGATCGAACTCATCGCCGAAGTGGAATAAATCTGTTGATTAATCAATAGATTTTTCGCTAAATCCCTACAAAAGCCGCAGCCATGCGGCTTTCTTATGGGCGCCGTATCATGGCAATCGCTTACCGCATTCCCCTGCCTGATTGACACACCCCATGCAAGAGCCCCACCCCGCGTCCTCCTCCAGCAACACCACCCGCGGCAAACGGCGGCTTTCAGCGCCTGCGCAGCGGCTGGCTGGTGGCCACTGCCTGCTCATTGGTAGCCTGCGCCTCCACCCCCGACGAGGACAGCCAGCGCCGCTACCAGGCATCGCCCCAGTATTCCTCGGCCGACAAGCGCTTTCAGAACCCGCCCAACCCGGCGGCCAAGCCCCATGCCGGCGGCTTTCAGATCTGGTCGCGCTTTTTGTTTGGCGACAAGAGCGGCACCACTCCGCAGGACAGTATTCCGGTCCACACCGTCACCCGGCGCAGCTGCAAGCGCTGCCCACCGATGCCAACCATGTGATTCGGCTCGGCCACTCGTCGCACCTGCTCAAGCTCCAGGGCCAGTATTGGCTGATCGACCCGGTGTTGGTGAGCGCGTATCGCCGTTCAGCTTTATCGGCCCCAAGCGCTTCCACCCCACGCCGCTGCCCTTGCAGGACCTGCCGCCGATTGCCGGTCTCATCCTGTCGCACGACCATTACGACCACCTGGACGAGCCGACGATCCAAGTTCCTGCTGGGCAAGGTCGAGCGCTACTTTGTGCCGCTGGCCGTGGGCGCGCGCCTGCGCGACATGGGTGTGGCGTCCGAGCGCATTGTCGAGCTCGACTGGTGGCAGCAGGAGCAACACGCGGTGTCGAGGTCACCGCCACGCCCAGCCAGCATTTCTCGGGCCGCACGCTCAATGACCGCAACAGCACGCTCTGGGCATCCTGGGTGCTGCAAACCGGCGGCCAGCGCATCTACTACAGCGGCGATACCGGCTACTTTCCCGGCTTCAAGGCGATTGGCGACAAGTTTGGCGCGATGGACCTCGCGCTGATGGAAAAACGGCGCCTACGACGCCTACTGGCCCTCCGTGCACATGACACCGGAAGAAACCATCCAGGCCTTTACCGATGTGCGCGGCCAGGTGCTCTACAGCGTGCACAACAGCACCTTTGCGCTGGCCATGCACGGCTGGCGTGAGCCGCTGGACCGGCTCGCGGCGCTGGCGCAAGCAGCAGGGCATCCAACTGGCCACGCCAGAAATCGGCGAGGTGCTGACCGTGGGCCAGCCGCGCAGCAACAAGCAGTGGTGGGAAGCGCTGCGTTAAGCGCTTTTTTTCCTACGTCAGCACCGCTCGCCCAAGACTTACTCCACCTCGATCTGCGCGCGCTGCGCCACATCGCGCATCAGCGGCAGCTCGCGTACCACCCGGGCCTGCAGCGCACGGCCATTGCCCAGGCGGGCGTCAGGCCAATGCTTTCGAGCTTTTGCTGGGTAGCGGGCTGGGCCATCACATCGGCCAAGGCAGCTTCGAGCTTGGCGCGCACCGGCTCGGGCAGGCCAGCAGGCGCCAGGAACGCAAACCAGGTGCTCATGTCAAACCAGGGTAGCCGCTTTCGGCCACGGTCGGCACCTCGGGCAGCAAGGCCAGGCGCTGGGCGCCCAGCGCGGCAATCGGCTTGATCTTGCCGGCCTTGATGAGCGGCGTGGTCGCCACCACGGTGTCCACCGCCAACTGCACCTGGCCCCCCATCAACGCGGTCAGGCTCGGTGTGCTGCCGTTGAAGGGCACATGCAGCATGCGCATGCCGGTTGCCGTCTTGAGCATCTCGCCGGCAAAGTGCACCGACGAGGCCGGTCCGAAGGAGCCGTAGGAAAAGCGGTCCGGCGCCGCCTTCGATTGCGCCACCAGGTCCTGCAACGACGTGGCCTTGACGGCATTGTTCGCCACCAGCACCAGACCCATGTCAGCCACAGGCCCAGCATGCTGAAGCTGCGCATCGGGTCCATAGGGCAGCGCCTTGCGCACCACCGGGTTCATCGCCAAGGTGGAGCTGGCACCCAGAAACAAGGTATAGCCATCGGCAGCCGACTTGGCCACCTGGCCGCCCGCCACGGCCGTGCCTGCCCCCGGCCGGTTCTCCACAAACACCGACTGGCCCAGTTTGTCACTGAGCAGCGAGGCCAGCAGCCGTCCCAAATATCCGTGGCCCCGCCGGGTGCAAAAGGCACCACCAGCTTGATCGCACGGTCAGGGTAGCCATGCGCCAGCACTGGGCGCCATGCCAGGCCGGCAGCGCCTGCGGCCAGGTAGGTCAAAAAGCGGTGACGGGATATCGGCATGGACAATGGGATCTACCTTTTTTGCGGGAAAACGAGGGCAAGGGAGGGATCAGACAGGCGTTGCAGCAACGCCTTCCTGGGTGGGAGCGCAGCCTTAGAAGACGCCCGGGTCAACGATCTACAGCGTGCTGTCAGCCCAGCAAAGGGCTGCGCACCGGGCATGGCCGCTGGCCTGGTCATAGGCATGGCCGATTTGCAGCAGCGCCTTGTCCGACTGCGTGGGCCCGATGATCTGCAGGCCGGCAGGCAGCCCGTTGGGGCCAAACCCGGCCGGTACCGACAAGGCCGGCAAGCCCGCCATCGTGGCGCCCACCACCGTCTGCATCCAGCGGTGGTAGGTGTCCATGCTGCGGCCGCCCACGGCATGGGGCCAGTCCAGCTCGGCGTCGAACGGAAACACCTGCGCAGCGGGCAGCACGACAAAGTCATAGCGCTCGTACAGGCGGCGCAGCACCTCGTACCAGCTGCTGCGCACCTTGCGGCGGCATAGATATCCATGCCCGACAGCGCGCGGGCCGCGCTCCATCTCCCACAGCGCCTCGGGCTTGAGCAGCGCACGCTTTTGCGGGTCGTCATACAGCGCCGCATTGGCGCCTGCCACGCTGAAGCTGCGCAGATCAATCCAGGCGCGCCACAGCAGCTCCAGGTCAAAGTCGGGCAGCACCTCATCGACCGTGCAGCCGATGTCGGCAAAGGCGCCCAGCGCCGCGCGGCAGTCTCGAGCAGGCCCGGCTCGGTGGGCAGGTGCCCGCCCAGGTCACCCAGCCAGGCGATCTTGCGGCCCCGGAAATCGCGCTCCAGGCCCTGGCCCCAGTCCTGCGCGCCTTCGCTGCGGCGCGTGAGCGGCAAGCGCGCATCAAATGCCCGCCTGCACCGACAGCAGCAAGGCCAGATCGGGAATATCGCGTGCCATGGGCCCGGCCACGCTGAACTGCTGGAAGAACACCTCATCGCCCGGGCCATGCGGCACGCAGCCCACGGAGGTGCGCAGGCCGTAGACATTGTTGAAGGCCGCCGGCGTGCGCAGCGAGCCCATCATGTCCGAGCCATCTGCCACGGGCAGCATGCGCAAGGCCACCGCAACGGCTGCACCGCCGCTGCTGCCACCGCCCGAGCGGCTCTGGTCAAAGGCATTGCGGGTGGTGCCGTAGACCGGGTTGTAGGTGTGGCCGCCCAGGCCAAATTCCGGTGAATTGCTGCGCGCCACAAAGAGCGCTCCGCCCGCGCGCATGCGCTCAAAAATCACCGCATCGTGCTGCTGACCTGGCCCTGGAAGATCGGCGAGCCCCTTGGTGGTGACCATGCCGGCGGCCGGCGAAATGTCTTTGGCGCTGCGGAAACCGTGCAGCGGCCCGCGGCTCTTGCCCTGGGCCAGTTCGGCATCGAGCTGTGCGGCTTGGGCCAGCAGCGGCTCGCACGGCATGGGCGCGACCAGCGCATTCACCTGGGGGTTCAACCGGTCAATCTGGCCCCAGAAGGCCTGCAGCACCTCGGTGCAGGACAACTCGCGCCGCTGGATGGCTGCCGACAGCGCCACGGCGCTCAACTCGACGATGCTGTGGTCGGCAGGAACAGGCTGGGATGGCATGGAATGTATGTCTCTTGGATGTCAGAAAAATCCAGCATAGGCAATGCGGCCTATTTCGACAATCACAATTTTTTGCGGTTATCGTTGCGTTTTTTGCAAAGCAGACCATGACTCCCTCGCAGCACCTCCAGACACCGCCATCCGCTACTTTCTGGAAGTCGTGCGCAGCGGCTCGGTGAGCGAGGCCGCACTGCGCCTCAATGTCTCGGCCTCGGCCGTCAGCCGCCAGATCGCATCGCTGGAGGAAGTGCTGCAGGTGCCGCTGTTCGAGCGCCGCCCGCGCGGCATGGTCGCCAGTGCGGCCGGTGAGCTCTTGGCCACCCATGCCAAGCGCCATGCCTTGGATGCCGAGCGCGTGGTGGCCGATATCGAGGCACTGCAAGGCCTGCGCCGGGGCCAGGTGCGGGTCTGCGCATCGGCCGGCTTTGCGTTTGAGTTTTTGCCTCTCGCGATGGTCACGTTTCGCGAGCAGCACACCGGGCATGCAGTTCCAGCTGGTCTCGGCCTCGCCCGCCCAGGTGACCCAGGCGGTGCGCAATGGCGAGGCCGATGTGGGCCTGACCTACAGCCGCGCCGCCGTGCGCGATATCGATGTGCAGCACCGCCAGAATTCGCCGGTCATCCTGATCATGCCACCCGGCCACCCACTGGCCCGTTTTGCCAGCGTCAGCCTGGCGCAGATGCAGCCCACCCGCTCGCGCTGCTGGACGACGGCATACCGCGCGCCAGCTGTTTGACATTGCCAGCGGCCAGCGCGGCCTGGTGTTTGACCCGGTGCTCGAGAGCGGGCAGTTCGATGCGCTGGTGCGCTTTGTGCTGCACGGCGGCGGGCTCACCCTGGGCGGCGAGGTCACCGTGCGCGAGTATGTGCGCCGGGGCCTGCTGCACACCGTGCCCATCCGCGAGCGCGGCATGCATGCGCGCTCCATCGAGCTGCAAACGCTGACGGGCCGCAACCTGCCCCGGGGCGTGCGCGCTTTTGTCGACCATCTGCGGGCGCTGTTGCCCGCGCCGCGCTGATCGGCGCTGCAACGGCGGGCCATGAAAAAGCCCTGCCGGGCAATGCCGGGCAGGGCTTGGTCGTGCATGACCGCGCGCTTTATTCGACGCGGAACACGGCGCTGGGCTTGAAGCCCAGGTCTGCGAGCTTGCCCTTCTTGGCGCGTCCGGCCTTGGCGTTGTTGAGCTGCGGATCTCAAGGGTTTCCTCACGGGCCTTGCCGCCGCGCCCCAAGCCTTCGATGCGGATGCTGCGCGTGTAGACGGCCACACCGGCCAAGCGGTCCTTGTCTTCCAGGTCAATGAGCTTGAGCCCCTTGCCGCCCTTGGCCATGTGGTTGAGCTCGCCGATCTCGAAGGTGAGGATGCGGCCACCCACCGAGGCGCAGGCCACGTGGCTGGCATCGGCCAGCGGCTGGCTACCGCTGCTGCCCGAGATATGCGAGGGGGCGCAGAGCGTGTCGCCCTCGTCCAGGCTGACAAAGGCCTTGCCGCCCTTTTGGCGTGAGACCATGTTTTCCACCAAGGCCGTGAAGCCATACCCCGCGCTGATGCCAGCAAAAATGGGCCCGACAGCGGACCGGCAAAGTAGTACTGGATCTGGGTGCCCGCTTCCAGCTCCATCAAGGTGGTCACCGGGCTGGCCATCACCGCGGCCGCCGGGCAGGTTGGCCACGGCGACCGAGTAGACCCGGCCGTTGCTGCCAAAGACCAGCAGCTGGTCGACCGTGCGGCATTCAAAGGTGCCATAGAGGCTGTCACCCGATTTGAAGCTGAAGCTGTCGGCCGCATGGCCGTGGCCGGTACGCGCGCGCAACCCAGCTTTTTCCGACACGACGACGGTGACCGGCTCATCGACCACCTTGACTTCGGCAACCGCCTTTTTCTCTTCCTGGATCAAGGTGCGGCGCGCATCGGCGAACTGCTTGGCGTCCGCTTCGATCTCCTTGACCATCAGGCGCTTGAGCGAGGCGGGGTTGGCCAGAATGTCTTCGAGCTTGCCCTGCTCTGCGCGCAGCTCGCTCAGCTCCCTGCTCGATCTTGATCGCTTCCAAGCGGGCGAGCTGGCGCAGGCGGATTTCCAGGATGTCGTCGGCCTGGCGCTCGCTCAGGTCAAAGCGCGCCATCAGCGCGGCCTTGGGCTCGTCGCTGGCGCGGATGATGGCGATCACCTCGTCGATATTGAGCAGAATGGTCTGCCGGCCTTCCAGGATATGGATGCGGTCGAGCACCTTGGCGAGCCGGTGCTCGGAGCGGCGCGTGATCGTCGTCTGGCGAACTCGATCCACTCTTCCAGCATCAGGCCGCAGCGACTTTTGCGTGGGCTTGCCGTCGATGCCGATCATCGTCAGGTTGACCGACGAGGAGCTCTCCAGGCTGGTGTGCGCCATGCAGGCAGGTGATCAGCTCGGACTGCGGCGTCTTGCCGGTCTTGGGCTCGAACACCAGGCGCACGGCCGCATCCTTGCTCGACTCGTCGCGCACCACATCGAGCAATGACAGCACCGTGGCCTTGAGCTGGCTTTGCTCCTGGGTCAAGGTCTTCTTGCCGGTCTTGATCTTGGGGTTGGTCAGGTCCTCGATCTCTTTCGAGTACCTTTTGCGAGGAAACGCCCGGCGGCAGCTCGTTGACGACCAGCTGCCACTGGCCACGCGCCAGCTCTTCGATGGTCCAGCGCGCACGCACCTTGATCGAGCCGCGCCCCGTACGGTAGGCGTCGGCAATGTCCTTGTCGCTGCTGATGATCTGGCCGCCACCGGGAAGTCCGGGCCGGGATGATCTGCTGCAGGTCGAAGTCGGTCATCGCCGGCTTCTTGATCAGCGCCACGCAGGCATCGGCCACCTCGCGCAGGTTGTGGCTGGGGATTTCGGTGGCAAGCCCACCGCAATGCCGCTGGCGCCGTTGAGCAGCGAGAACGGCAGGCGCGCCGGCAGCTGGCTGGGCTCCTGGGTGGAGCCGTCGTAGTTGGGCACAAAGTCCACCGTGCCCATGTCGATCTCGTCGAGCAGCAGGCTGGTGATCTTGGACAGGCGCGCCTCGGTATAACGCATGGCCGCTGCGCCATCGCCATCGCGGCTGCCAAAGTTGCCCTGGCCGTCGATCAGCGGGTAGCGCTGGGCAAAGTCCTGGGCCATGCGCACCAGCGCGTCATAGGCCGATTGGTCGCCATGGCGGGTGAAAGCGGCCCAGCACATCACCAACGACACGGGCGCTTTTGACCGGCTTGGCCGCCGTCGCGCGGTTGGGGCCGCTGTAGCCCAGGCCCATGCGCTCCATTCGCAAACAGGATGCGTCGCTGCACGGGCTTCAAGCCATCGCAGACGTCTGGCAGTGCGCGGCCCTTGACCACCGACAGCGCATATTCCAGATAGGCGCGCTGCGCGTAATTGCCCAGGTCCAGGCTGTCGCCGTCCTCGGCACCGGGTTGGACAGCAGGTCCTGACCGTTCTCTTCACTCATAGGGGTTCAGCTTTCTTTGCTTGTGGCACGGCTGCGCGCGGCTGGCTTGGGTTCGATTGTTTATTCAGCGGCGTGGGCAGCAGGACATCAGATATCAATTTCGACCTCGTGGCCGTGCAGCTCCATCATGTCGCGGCGGGCCGCAGCCTCGCCCTTGCCCATCAGCTGGGTCATGACCTCACGGGTTTGCAGCACATCGGTCTGGCTCAGACGCACCGGCAGCAGGCGGCGGGTGTCCGGTTCAGCGTGGTTTCCCACAGCTGCTCGGCATTCATCTCGCCCAGGCCCTTGAAGCGGCTGACCTGGCATTTCTCGCGCGGCACACCATCCTTGGCGGCCTTGTCGAAGATGGCATGCATCTCGGCCTCGTCGAGCGCATAGACCTTGGCCGCAGGCATTTTTGCCCCGGGCAGGAATATCGACGCGAAACAGCGGCGGCCGCGCCACACAGACATGGCCCTTGTCGATGAGCTGCGGGAAATGCTTGAAGAACAGGGTCAGCAGCAGCACCTGGATGTGCGAGCCGTCCACGTCGGCATCGCTCAGGATGCAGAATCATGCCGTTAGCGCAGAACGCTCAGGTCCACCTCGTCATCGGGGCCATGCGGGTCCACGCCAATGGCTACGAGATATCGTGGATTTCGGTATTGGCAAAACAGGCGGTCGCGGTCCACTTCCCAGGTGTTGAGTACCTTGCCGCGCAGCGGCAGGATGGCCTGGGTTACTTGTCGCGGCCCATCTTGGCGCTGCCTCCGGCCGAATCACCCTCGACCAGAAACACCTCGTTATAGGCCAGGTCGCGGCTTTCACAATCGGTCAGCTTGCCGGGCAAACACGGCCCACGCCGCTGCCCTTGCGCTTTTCCACCTTCTGGCCGGCGCGCTGGCGCGTCTGCGCCGCCTTGATCGCGATCCTCGGCGAGATTCTTGCCGTATTCGACGTTCTGGTTGAGCCACAGCTCCAGCGCTGGCCAGCACCATGCCCGAGACCAGGCGTACGGCATCGCGCGAGTTCAGGCGCTCCTTGATCTGGCCCTGGAAAACTGGGGATCGAGCACCTTGGCCGAGAGCACATAGCTGGCACGGGCAAACACATCCTCGGGCAATCAGCTTGACGCCCTTGGGCAGCAAACGAGTGCAGCTCGATAAAGCTCTTCACGGCCTGGAACAGGCCATCACGCAGCCCGCTTTCATGCGTGCGCCCGCCGTGGTCGGGATCAGGTTGACAATAGCTCTCGCGCACCGGCTGGCCTTCATCGGTAAAAGGCCACGCACCACGATGCCCTTCGCCCTCGGCAAAATGGTCATCGCTGCGGCCGGCAAAACCCTCGCCTCGAACACGGGGATGATCGGGTCGACCGGCAGGGTCTGCAGCAGGTAGTCCTTGAGGCCCACCCTTGTACTGCCAGGTCTGCGTCTCGCGGCTCTTGTCCTGCGTCAGCTGCACGCTCACGCCGGGCATCAGCACGGCCTTGCTCCGCACAGGTGTACCAGCTCGCCCATCGGCAGGTGGCAGGATTCGAAATACTTGGCATCGGGCCAGACGCGCACCGTCGTGCCATGCTTGCGGTCCCCGCTGACCATCGCGCGCACCTGCAGAGGCACGACCACATCGCCACCGGCAAAGGCCATCGTGGCGACCGAGCCATCGCGGTGCACCGTCACCTCCATGCGGGTGGCCAAGGCGTTGGTCACCGAAACCCCCACGCATGCAGACCGCCCAAGAAGCTGTAGGCGCCGCCCTGGCCCTTGTCGAACTTGCCGCCCGCGTGCAGGCGGGTGAACACCAGCTCCACCACCGGCGCATGCTCTTCGGGGTGCATGCCAAACGGAATGCCGGCCATCGTCCTCGACACTGATGGAGCCATCGGTGTGCAGATAGACGCGGATCTTCTTGCCAAAGCCGGCGAGGGCCTCGTCGGCCGCGTTGTCGATCACCTCCTGGATGATGTGCAGCGGATTGTCGGTACTGGTATACATGCCCGGGCGCTGCTTACCGGCTCAAGCCCTTGTGAACCCGTATCGAGCCCTCTGCGTATTCACTGGTAGACGTGTTTTTGCTTGCCAAAACTTTCCATTCTAGCGGATGCCATTGTAAATAGCTGTATAGATAAACAGGTGGAACTTGTTGACGATTCACGACGCTTGGCCGCAAAAGCCTGCAATGGGCTTGGACAGCCACCGGGCAATATGCGGGCGACAGCCGGTTTTTGGCGTTGGAGTAACAATTTCTAGAACGTGCTTACGATCTCCCCGCGCGTAGAGACCGCAATCT